>JBBSIW010000300.1:0-3424 GCA_038231895.1 Solirubrobacterales bacterium
GCGGCCGCCGCCTTGATCATCGCGTACTCCCCGCTGACGTTGAAGGCCGCCACCGGCACCTCTGTGGCCTCGCGCACGCGGCGGATCACGTCCAGGTAGGCCAGCGCCGGCTTGACCATCACCGCGTCCGCGCCCTCCTCCACGTCCAGCCGGGCCTCCCGCACGGCCTCGCGGCCGTTGGCCGGGTCCATCTGGTAGGAGCGCCGATCGCCGAAGGCGGGCGTGGACTCGGCCGCCTCGCGGAAGGGCCCGTAGAACGCGGAGGCGTACTTGGCGGAGTAGGCGAGGATCGACACATCGGAGAGCCCCTCGGCGTCGAGCTCGGCGCGAATCGTCCCTACCCGGCCGTCCATCATGTCGCTGGGCGCGATCACGTCCGCTCCCGCCCGTGCCTGCGAGACCGCCGCGCGCGCGAGCAGCTCGAGCGTCGCGTCGTTGTCGACGTGACCGTCGTCGCGCAGCACCCCGCAGTGCCCGTGGTCGGTGTACTCGCACAGGCACACGTCGGTGACCACTACGACCTCCGGGTGCGCGTCCTTGATCGCGCGGGTGGCGAGCTGGATAACGCCCTCGTCGTCGTAGGCGCCCGATCCCTCCGCGTCCTTCTCCGCCGGAACGCCGAAGAGCAGGACGGCAGGCACCCCCAGGGCGGCAGCGGCACCCGCCTCCTCGACGGCGTGGGAGATCGACAGCCGCTCGATCCCGGGCATCGTCGCGATCGGCTCGCGGCGCTCGGCGCCGTGAACCACGAACATCGGATACACGAGGCAGCGAACGTCGAGCTCGGACTCGCGCACGAGATCGCGCAGGACGCCGGTCTTGCGGAGTCGGCGCGGGCGCGTTTGCGGGAATGCCATCGTCAGCAGGATACCCGCGACCAGGAGCGGGCTCAGCAACAAGCTAGGCAAGGCGTCGCATCGCCATCCGTGCGATCGCCGTGAACGCGAGCGCGAGGATCGCCAGGTGCACCAGCGGGAGGGCGAAGCTCTGTCCCGAGTCGTTGAGCGCCTGGTCGACCGCCTGCAGGGCCGCCTTGAACGGAAACAGCGCCGAGATCACGCGTAGGACCTCGTAGACGCCCGTGGAGACCGAGCCGCTGGGCACGAGCGCCAAGAAGGCGATCGGCAGCGACAACAGGAACGAGAGCAGCGACGCTGCTCTCACCTCACGGGCCAGGGCTCCGATCGCCGCGCCCAGGGCGCCGAACGCGACTGCGCCCGCGACAAGGGCAGCGAGCCAGAGGCCAAAGCGACTCCAGTCCAGGGAGACGAACAAGCTGATGCCCGCGAGCATGGCCAGCGACGTGAGAAAGGCGCAGGCCGCCGAAAGCCCGATCTTCTCCACCAGCAGTCCGAGGCGCGAGACGAGACCCCGCACCAGGCGGAGAAGGGTGTTCTCCTCGCGCTCGAGCGCCACCATGCCGGCCGCGAGGAGGATCGTGATGAACATCAGCGACACCGTCACCGAGACCGCGACCCCGAAGGCGTCGAGCGGCGTGCGCTTGCCGTTGATCGTGGTGCGCTTGACCTGCACAGGCTGGCTCACCGTGCCCAGCACCTGATTGGAGAACGTGAGGTTGCCGATCGCGAGCCCCGCGAACTCGCTGACCCTCCCGAGGGCGGTGCGATTCGGTGAGCCCTTCGGCAGCGCGGCGATGGTGGAGTCCAGGAGCGACTTGGTCTTGCGCAGACCGAGGATGTTGACCGACCGTCCGAGGACCTCGAAGGACCCCCCGTCCTCCAGCAGCTTGATGTCCTGGATCGCCACCTCCTTGAACCGCTGGGCGAGCGCCGAGTTGGCCTCGGCCAGGCGCGCGGAGATGGTCGCGTCCACGAAGCGCCCCTTCACCGGATCCTCGTTGTTGTAGATCACCTCGACCTCGGCGCTCTGGAGGCCGCTGGCCAGGCGCTGGGTGACGTCGGCAGGGATGATGAGCGCCGCGCGCGCCTCGCCCGAGCGCACCTTGGCCAACGCCGCCTCGCGCGTCTTCACCTGGATCGGCCTGACCGATTTGAACAGCTCGTCGGTGTACTTCGCGATGTCCACCTTTTGGCCGCCGAGGTCGATCGCGCTCTGCGAGGGCGGCACCAGGTTCGCGAACGCCACGTGCGGCTTTGCGGGCCCCCGTGACAGCGCGAAGCCGATCAGCAGGGCGATCGCGACCGGATAGACCACGAGCAGCGATACCAGCAGCGGTGAGCGCTTGAGGATCTGCACGTCCTTGAGCAGGAGCCAGCGCACCAGGCGGCCTGCCTTCCTAGTGGCCGTGCTCGCGCAGGAAGGTCACGAACACGGCCTCGAAGTCGAGCCCGCTCACTCCGACCGCCCGCTCGAGCTCTGGCGCAGTGCCGGCGAACAGCAGCTCACCATCGGCGAGGACCAACACGCGGTCTGCGTAGCGCTCGGCCTCCTGCACGTTGTGCGTCGAGTAGACGACGGTGGTGCCATGCTCGGTCAACCCGCCGATGAATGCCCACAGGCGCTCGCGCTGACGAGGGTCCAGCGACGAGGAGGGCTCGTCGAGGAGGAGGATCGAGGGATCCCCGACCAGGCCCACGGCGATGTTCACCCGCTGGCGGTTTCCCCCTGAGAGCTGCGAGACCTCGTCGTCGCGGCGATCCTCCAGGCCGGCTTGGGCGAGCATGCGGTCCACCACCTGCTCCGGATCGGCTGCGCGCTCCAACCGAGCGAACAGGCGCAGATTCTCGGCGACCGAAAGCTTGGCGTAGATCGCGGAGGCCTGTGGTACCCAGCCGACGCCCCCCTCGCCGTGCTCGACGCTGCCCGAGGTGGCCGGCGCGATCCCCGCGAGGATCGAGAGCAGGGTCGTCTTGCCCGCGCCGTTGGGCCCGATGATCGCCACCAGCTCGCCCGGTGAAATGCCGAAGGTGACGTCGCGCAGAGCGGCGCGCTCGCCGTAGCGCTTGGTCAGCCCCCGCACCCGCAGCGAGATCGATGTGGCCGTCTCCGCGGTGCCCGAGCTGGCCATCGCCGCAGACTAGATGGTGGTGCCCGCGGGGGAGCTGCCTCGGGCGTCAGCTCAAGGCGTCAAGGCGCTGGGTCTGCGATGCGCCGCAGCTGGGACAGTAAGCCGACCCTGCCTGCACCGCTGAGCCGCAGTCCAGGCAGGGCCGTTGCGTCGTGGACTCGATGGGCAGCGCTCCTGCGAGCGCCGGCGTCGCCGGCGCCCACGGCTCGAAGGCCAGGTGGCGGCGCAGATAGAGCACGGTCTCGCGCACAACGGCGGTGATCGGCAGCGCGATGAGAGCGCCCAGGATGCCGTAGAGCTGAGCCCCGAGCAGCAGGGCGAAGATCACGATCAGCGGGTTGATGCGCAGCGAGTGGCCGAAGACCTGCGGGGCGACGATGTGGCCCTCGAGCTGCTGCAGCGCCACCACCAGCAGCAGGACCCAGATCGCGGTAA
>JBBSIW010000301.1:0-3403 GCA_038231895.1 Solirubrobacterales bacterium
CTTTACTACCCCATTCGATGTAAGCGTGTGCCCACGTTTCCGGACCGCTGCCACGAGCCAAGAGCCCGAAGAGCCCGGAAACGCTGGGCTTCTGGCCCGAGAATCATCGCCGTGTGCCCTCCAACTGCGGAACCCGGGTTCCTGAGCCTTGCCCTCGACTGCGATCGTCACGAGCTCGCCCTGCTGCTTCCGGGCAAGAACGAACAGATCGGTCTGAGAGCGTCTTCTCCCGCCTGGCAGCGGAACCTCATGCTCGGGGAGTGCGAGCAGCAAGTCGAGGTCGGAGAGATCTTCGTCGCGGCCCCCGGCGTTCGCTACGCGATCAGGCCACGGATCGGCATTCTCCCATGCGTCGGCCAGCGCCATCGCTGAGGCACCGTGCTTCCAGTGGACTGCAGGGCGGGCCAGCAGCCACTGCCATTCGTGAGCGCCGGTCGTGGGGAGGTAGATGCGGCTCATCCCTTGAGACCTCTCCTCGGGTGGACCGCGGTCAGGTCTGACGCCAACATCACAGTTTCAGCTTGCCTTGCACGTGGGTCAAGATCTGCAGTAGGCGGAACGCATCCTCACCGGTCGTAGACGGATTATCCCGCGCCTTCTCGACGAGTTTCTGGATCCGTGCCGTGTAGGCGTCATTCGTGATCAGTTCGACATGTAGGTCGTGGGGTCCAAGATCGTCGATCCCCGCCTGCAACTCCACGAGCACACCTGGCCGGACCCGAGGGCTCCATACCTCAAAGCGGTGCTCCGCCTGCGGGAACACATCCTTCGCGAATTTCGAGGCACGAAGCACCTTCTCCTTTACGCGCTGGCGCGCCGGTCGTGAGGCTGGATTGTTCATGCCTCGAATGTGCGTGGTCACCTCGCACAGCCAGACCCGCTGGGGCTTGTCCGGCCTGACTCCGACGACGTCGAGCTCTCCCTGAACGCTCGAGAGGTGCACGTTCGTGAGCACGACGTCGCAACAGCGCACGTGGCGCATGTACGCGGCGACGAGGCTCTCCCCGAGATCCACGGGGGGAAGGTATCTTCATCGTCGGTGACGGGATGGGCGGTAAGTGCCGGACCGACGTTCGAGCAAGGGCTCGAGTCAGGAGTCAGGTTGCGGGCTGCAAAGTCATCGACGCACTGTCTCCACCTCCCGGGCCGGGGACGGTAGGCCTCCGAGCACCAGCTCGGACAGGGCATCGAGATTTTGGCCTCCGCGAGCCTCCACCTCGTCGAGGATGGTCGGTATGTGAACCCCGACGACGGTCAATTCCGCGTCGATGCTGCGCTCAACCACTGAGCGGACTTCAAGGGGCGTCTCGCGAGGCTCGCCGGCACTTTCGCTCGGATGGATCAGGATCGAGCGTGGGGGTGTGCCGGCGGCCTCAGGATCACGGTATGCGTACGCGTAGAGGAAGACCTGCGTGAGATCGTCCACGTCGACCTTCTGGTTGTCGTACCGCTTGTACTTGGCGTCGAGGGGCAGCCGCGCTTGGGGTCGTTCTCTGCGCTCAACGAGCAGATCAGGCCGAACGCGCGCGTACCGTGTCCGCACATCTGGGCGCCAGAAGATCGAGTCCGACTGCTGGACGGTGACTTCGACGTCCTCCCGGGAGAGCGCGAGCTGGAGGACCTGTTCTAGGAAGCGCTCGAACAGCGCATTCATGTCAATCAGGAACGACCGCAATCGAGCTTGCCCGGTTGCGAGCGCTTCATCAGGCCCTTCTTGCTGGAGCACCATCCAGCTGAGCGCGTGCGCGGTGCGGTAGTACTCGTTATGCCGGCTGTAAGCGAAGACCTCCGGTCCGAGCGCCGTGTCGAGTGCGAGCGGATCGCAGAGATCCTCCAGCAGGGCGGCGAGGGCCCGCGCACGACGGCGCACCCGCGGGAGCGTCGCGATCCGCGCCCCTCGAGCGAGCCCGAGGGCGAGCAGCTGGTTGTCCGCGATGTCGTGCTCGTGCTCGTCGTAGCGGCAGACGATGCGGTCGTAGAGGCCGAACCGCTCGAGGTGCTGCCGATCTGCCAGGAGACGGCCACGTAGCGCCGGAAGGTCACGCTCGCGCTCGACGTAATCGGCCCGCAGACCCGCGGCCAGGATCCGGTCTGTCGCCGACGACAGAAGCTCCACGACGAAATCGAGGAGGTTTGCCTCGGCCGCGTGCATGCGCGGTGAGCCTGCCAACTGCACAAGCCCCTCGAGGCCGGCTGCGAACTCGACCATGCGGAACAGCTGCACGTGATCGCCTGGCAGTTTGGGGTCAACACGCACCTCGAAGTGCGCGAAGCGGACCAGTCCGACGGCTCCGGTCGTCCTGACTGCGACACCGCCCTCGACGGGCTGGACGTCCAGCTGTGCGTCACGCGGCAGACCGCGAAGACGCGCGGCGAGGCGTAGGTCCCGCTCGGTCATCGAAACCTCGGACAGCGCGCCGGACTGCCATTCGGCGAGCCCGATACCGGGCAGGCCGTCGGCTGTCCGGTATCGAATCACGTCGCGGTTCGCCTGCCCAGCAGGTGCTCCTCGAGGGCGTCCAACAGGCGCGACGGATCGCTCAAGATCTCGTTGTCGAGAGTCAGCGCCTCCCGGTCGACGATCTTGGGCCCCAGATACTCGGCCAGCTCGTCGTAGTCGTCGACCGCGTACTCCTGGAGTAGCGGCACGATCTCATCGCGGAAGATCTCCGCGAACTCGGCCTCGTCGGTAACTGGCTGGCCGTCTCTGAGGAAGAAGGAATGGCCGATCTGCTTTTCGCGGCCCGCTTCCTTCGTAACACGCTGGTTCAGCGCCCGGAGCAGGTCGTCGAGTCGAAGCCCTCCGACCTTGGATGCGAGCAGCCCAGGATCTGGCATCAGCTCGACAAACCCAAACCTCCGGCGAAGCGCGGTATCGAGCATCTTGATGCTGCGGTCAGCAGTGTTCATAGTGCCGAGGACGAAGAGGTTGGGCGGGATGACGAAACGTTCCTTGCTGTAAGGCAGGCGAACGGAGTACTGGCCGTGGGTGTTCCTCGCCCGCTTGTCCCTCTCGATGAGCGTGATCAGCTCGCCGAGCACCTTGGTGACGTTCGCGCGGTTGATTTCGTCGATCACAAGGAGGTACGTCCGCTCAGGATTGCCCAGTGCCCGTGCGCACATCGTCTTGAAGACGCCGTCCTCGAGGCCGAGCGTGGCACCGCCGTCTGACCGGGCCGGCCGAAAGCCCTCGATGAAGTCCTCGTAGCTGTAGGACGGATGGAAGGTAACCCATTCGAGCGCGTCGCCGATGGGGTCGGAATAGGGCTCACTCGTTTATTAGTGGCGTGATGTTGGGGGTGATGAGGTAGTTCCATTCGGGGTGGAAGCTGTTGCCGGTGAGGTTGACCGCGGCGATCTCGGCGTCGGTGACCTTGATCTTGGTGGGGTAGGTGTTCTCGTC
>JBBSIW010000302.1:0-3394 GCA_038231895.1 Solirubrobacterales bacterium
CTCGAGCGGCGGTTGCCGATGACGCGCTTCGGCGTCATGAAGCACCTGCGGGTGCTCGAGGAGGCGGGGCTGGTGGTCACGCGAAGGCGCGGCCGCGAGAAGCTCCACTTCCTCAACCCGGTTCCGATCCGGCTCGTCCACGACCGCTGGGTGAGCAAATACGCCGAGCCCTGGGCGGCAGCGCTCAGCGGGCTCAAGACCAGACTGGAGGACAGCATGGAGAAGGTGTTCGAGATCTACATCAAGACGACCCCGGAGCGCCTGTGGGAGGCGATCACCGACAGCGAGATGCGAGCGCAGTACAGCTTCGGGGTGGGCGTCAGCTCGGACTGGGCGCCGGGCTCGCGCTACGAGGCCGTGCACCCGGGGGCGGGCGTCGCGATCAGCGAAGGCGAGAACCTGGAGGTCGACCCCCCGCGCCGGCTCGTGCAGAGCATGACGGCGCTCTGGAGCGACGAGGTGAAGGCCGAGGGGACCTCGCGCGTCACCTGGGAGATCGAGCCGGTCGGAGATTCATGCCGGCTGACCGTGACCCACGACCAGCTGCGCGAAGGCGCCAACGGCGAGCTCTACGGTGGCTGGCCCATGATCCTCTCAGGCCTGAAGACCCTGCTGGAGACCGGGGAGACGCTCACCACGCCCGGCTCGCTGCGGTATTCGCAGGCTACGGGGCCGGCTGCTTGACGCCTGGCGGCGGGCCTGCCGCCCCGCCGTCACAGCTTCAGGATCGCGGCGATCCGCTCGGGGTCCTCGACTCTCACGGCGTCGTCTGGGCGGTCCTCGAGGCGCAGCGCCTCGTGCGCAACCCCGGTCACGGCAAGCGGTTCTCGCCCACGGAGCGCTTGGAGCAGGTCGTGGGACGCTTCCAGCATGTCAAGGTCGTCAGGGTTGACCAAAAGCGACCTTGGAGTTTGTCATTTCGTAGCTGGTGACGATCACCGTGGTCCCGCGCGATACACCAGCGCGGACATCACGGGAGTGCCGGGGGCTGTGGCGGCCGGCGGTGGGCCGGATCGCGGACGCATCCGGTCGCTTGGGCTAACCACCGCGCGCGCGGGCAGGCGAAGCGCCCTTCCCCCGCCCCACCATGGCGTCCCGCACCCGCCAGCCCCCACTTCAGTTCGTAAAGCATTGCGATACCATGAGGATTGATGGCTACCGACAACACCTGTCCGGTCTGTCGTACCGCCGACATCGTGTGCGGGAAGTGGACCCTGCTGGTGATTCGCGACCTGGCCGATGGCCGGTCGCGCTTCTGTGAGCTCGAGCGCTCGCTCGAGGGGATCAGTCCGCGCACGCTGTCGCTGCGCCTGCGGGCATTGGAAGAGGAGGCCATCGTCGAGCGCCACACCTTCCCCGAGGTTCCCCCCCGCGTCGAGTACTCCCTGACCGAGAAGGGCCGGGCGCTTATCCCCATCATCGAGGGCATGCGAGCGTACGGCCGCGCTTGGCTGGCCGCAGACTGCCTCGAGGCTCCGGCGCAGCAGCCGGCCGTCGTCGCGGCGGCCTGAGCCTCGCGCGGGCGGCTGCAAGGCGCGCTGCGGCGAAGAGGAGCCCGGGCGCGGGCGACGAATCGCGCCCAGCATGCGCAATCGATCGCTGCACGCCACGCTCGAGGCGTTCACCGAGCAGGCGGCCTTCGAGCTCGCCTCGGACACGGCGGGCGGGGCGGAGATCGCCTTCGAGGTGATCGAGTCGCCTGGGGCGCGCACGCCCCTGTACTGCTATCGGCCGCTCACCGACCAGTTCATCGGCCAACGGCTCGGCAGCCTGGAGCACCTGACGACCTACCTGCCTGCAGCGCGCGGGCTCCAGGCGCTCGGCGGCGTGGAGGAGTATCTGCACGCGCGCGGAGAGCCGCGCCCGCCCGACGACTCCGCGGAGCGTGCGGACGCCGTGCTGCGTGCCTTCCTGGGGCGCGTGTTCGCAGACGCGAGCGAGTTCGGGTTCGAGCCCGAGCGCTTCGAGCGTGCCTACCGGGAGCTCGAGGCCGCTGTCTACGAGGGACGATCGCTGTGCGCCGTCCTGGTACCCGTTCACGGGCTCGCGCTCGAGTCGACGGAGCTGGCGCTTGGCGGCGGGCTCTCGCTGGTCCGCGGCGACGCACTGGACGATGCTCCGCCCGAAGCGGTGTGGAGTGGATCCGGTCGCCGCGAACGGCCGAATGTCCTCGCGCTGCTCACACTCGAGGATCAGCCGCCCGACGCCGACTCCGATGGCCGGGCGCCGGCATCGCTTGCCGCCGCGCGACTGCGCTTCCGGCGGCTGCTCACCGCGCTGCGCCTATTCGACTCACCCCGCATCTCGCTCGGGGCGGCGGCATGGTCGCGGGCCGACGCGGGCGCTTGGCAGCTCGTGGCGCTCGGCGGCTCGGGGCGAGCTCACGGCGCCTCGTGCGTGATCGCAGAGGAGCAGGAGGACGAGCTGCGCGGATTTTGCAACCTCATGGTCCGTCGGGCTCCCGGATCGGGCGAGGTGGCGTGGGCGCTGTCGCGCTTCGAGATGGGCTGTGAGCGCATCGCTCCGTTCGAGGCGTTGACCGACCACCTTCTCGCGCTGCGCGCCCTCCTGGAGCCCGAGGGCCCGAACAGCGGGCGGGTCACCCAGCGCTTGGCCGCGATCTGTGCCCGCGACCACGAGCGGGCGGCGCTCGCCGAGCGCGTCGCCCACGCGATCTCGCTCGAACGGGCACTGATGGCCGGCATCGCTCCGGCCGGCCCCGGCGCCGACGAGCTGGTCGGTGAGCTCGCCGAGCATCTCCGGGCGCTCCTGCGCGACGTCCTCTGCGGGCATCTGGACTCCGACCTCGTCTCGGTCGCCGATCGGCTGCTGGCCGACGCGTTGGGCGATGAGCGTTCGGCGCTTGCCGCGCCGGGTTAGCGAGCGCGCCTCCGGGACGCGAAACCCCTGGCGGCCAGCGCACCGCGATGAGAACCGCACACCGCCGGTCGTCGCCAACGGGCGCTAACGTGCTTGTCATGGCACCGAATGGCAAGAAGGTCAAGGTCGCGCTTGACGCCGAGATCGTCGCCCGAACACGCGACAAGCTCGGCGGCAGCGACGCCAGCGACGCTGCTGTGATCGAGCGGGCACTCAACGCCTATCTGCTCGGGCGACTGATGGACGCGACGCAGGTCCGGGCAGGGCTCGACGCGCCAGAGGCCGAGCGACTCGCGTCTCAGGAGCTGCACGCGTCGCGCCGCGGCCCCGTGTGACGCGGGTCGTTATCGACCCTAGCGTCCTCGTCTCCGCCCTAAGGGGAAAACCCGGCTGAGCCCTATGCGGCAGTGGCCTCCTGCAGGGTGACGGTGTGTCCGAGTCGTTCGAGGTGGGCGACGAGGCGTTTGGTTTGGCGTTCGGGGTTGCGGCGGCTGTAGTAGTCGCCGCCGAGGTC
>JBBSIW010000303.1:0-3367 GCA_038231895.1 Solirubrobacterales bacterium
CTCGGCGACGTCTGAGCCACGGCGCGCGAAGGGGAGCTGTCCGTATGACCGCCGAAGTCGTCCGCAGGCACGTCGTGGTTCATGGGCGCGTGCAGGGCGTGTTCTTTCGCGACTCGACCCGCGAGCGGGCTCAGGCCGAGGCCGTCGCCGGCTGGGTGGCCAACCGCGATGATGGCGCGGTCGAGGCGGTGTTCGAGGGTCCGGCGGAGGACGTCGACCGGATGGTCGAGTTCTGCCGTAGCGGACCGTCGAGCGCCGACGTCGACGACGTCGAGGTCAGCGGCGAGGCGCCCGAGGGCCTGGACGGCTTCCAGGTCCGCTGAGCTTGAAGGCCAGGCGGGTTAGGCACGCCCCAGCGTGCACGATCCGCCTGATGAGTAGCGCCGCCGCCTACCGACCGGCGGCGAGCGCGTGCTGGAATGCCTCGAGCGCAGCCTCGCCCCGCACCGCGAACACCACGCGCCGCAGGCCGCTGCCGGCGTCCAAATGGCGGCGCACCTCCTCGACCTCGATTCGTGCGGCCTCCTCCACCGGAAAGCCGCCCACGCCGGTTCCGAACGCGACGAGCGCCAGGGACTCGGCCCCGAGCTCGTCGGCCTTGGCCAGCGTGCTCGCGGTGGCGCGGCGGATGATGTCGGCCGATGTCGGGCCGCCCAGCTCCATCGTGGCGGCATGGATGACCCAGCGCGCCGGAAGGTCGCCCGCGGTGGTCTCGAGCGCTTCACCCAATCCGATCGGCGCTCGCTCGTCGCTCTCGACCTGAAGCGCCGGGCCAGCCGCGCGGGAGATCGCCCCCGCCACTCCGCCGCCATGGGCAAGGTCCGTGTTCGCCGCGTTGGCGATCGCATCGACCTCCAGCGCAGTGATGTCCGTATCGAGGACCTCGATCATGGCCGGGCTGTGATCGCCCGCGAGGGCCACACCGCGTCCGTCGTCAGGCCACCTCGGCCGGCTCGTCCTTGCCGGCGAGGCGGTCGCGGCCGCGCTGCACCGCGGCGGTGAACTTCGTGAGGTTGATCTCGAGGGTGTTGAGGATCTCGTCGGCGTAGTCCTCGGCGCCGAGGCGGATCTCGCGCTCGCGCGCGCGGGCGTCGTCGATGATGTCCTCGGCCGCCCGCTCGGCCTGCTTCGTGATCTCCTCGTCGGCGACGAGCTGCTCGGCGCGCTCGCGCGACTCCTTGACGATCCGCTCGGCCTCGCGCTTGGCCTCGGCGAGCATCTCCTGGCGCTCCTTGACGATCCACCGCGCCTGCTTGATCTCCTCGGGGATCGTGGCGCGCATCTGATCGAGGATGTCGTAGATCTCCTCCTTGTCCACTCGCACCTGGTCGGTCAGCGGGACCGGCTTGGCGTTGTGGACGAGGTCGTCCAGTTTGTCGATCAGTACCAGGACATCCATGGCAATCGCCTCAGTTCGTCAACGCCTGAGCTGTTCCTGCAATCGCTGGGCGACCGCGGGCGGCACCAGGTCGGCTACGTCGCCGCCGAACGTGGCGAGCTCCTTGACGCCGCTCGAGCGTAGAAAACTGTACTGGGGGCTGGCCATCAGGTACACGGACTCTATCTCTGGAGCCTGACGGCGGTTGAGCTGGCTCATCTCGAGCTCGTACTCGAAGTCGGAGATCGCGCGCAGTCCCTTGACGATCGCCTTGGCATCGCTCTCGCGTGCGAAGTCGACGACCAGGGTGCTGAACGCCTGCGTGCGCACGTTGTCGAGATCGGCGGTCGCCGACTCCACCATCGCGCAGCGCTCGTCGGCCGGGAACAGAGTCTTGCCCTTGCGGGGAGAGAGGTCGACGACCGCGACGATGAGCTCGTCGAACATCCCGGCGGCGCGCCTGATCACGTCGAGGTGGCCGTTGGTGATCGGATCGTAGGACCCGGGACAGACGGCGATGCGGTTGTTGGGGGTCATGGACTGTAGATGCGAATCAGGGTGTCGCCGTAGTGTCGCTCGGACTGCAGCGGGAGCGCCAGGTCAAGCGGAGCGCGGCGATCGCTCTCGCCCACGACCCGTGCTCGCGGGGCGAGCACGGGCGCCAGCTCCTGCGAGAGCCCGCTCGCCAGCCCGGCTGCGTCCCGGTACGGGGGGTCCAGGAACACGAGATCGTATTGACGCCTCGCTCGTCGTGCGTCGCGAAGGAACGCACGGGCGTCCGTGCGGCGCACCTCGACCGCCTGGAGGCCCAGCGTGCTGAGGTTGGCGCGCACCGCGGCGATCGACGCGGTCGCACTGTCGACGAAGGTCGCGGCGGCCGCTCCGCGCGACAGCGCCTCGATGCCCAGGGCGCCAGAGCCGGCGAAGAGGTCGAGCACCGCGTCGCCGGCAACGTCGCCGAGGATCGAGAACAGGGCCTCGCGCACCCGATCGGAGGTGGGACGGGCGACGGTGCCGCGCGGGCCGACGAGCCTGCGACCGCCGAGGCTGCCGGCGATGACCCGCACTATGCGGGGATCGGCTCGAGCGCCTCGGAGCCGTAGGCCGCGCGCAGGGCGTCTGCCAGCAGCGCGTGCTCCGGCGCCTGCAGCTCCGGGTCGTGCTCGACCAGTGCCTGTGCGTGGCCGCGCGCACTCTCCAGCAGCGCCGTGTCCTCGGGCAGGCGAGCGACCCGGAACTCGGCGAGCCCGTGCTGGCGGGTGCCGATGATCTCGCCCTCGCCCCGGAGCTGGAGATCGATCTCTGAAAGCCGGAAGCCGTCGTGGTGCTCGGCCAGTGCGCGCAGCCGCGCGGACTCCTTCGGACCGAACAGCAGACACACCGACGCGTGCTCGCCTCGCCCCACCCGGCCGCGCAGCTGGTGCAGCTGTGAGATGCCGTAGCGCTCGGCGTTCTCGACCAGCATGACCGTGGCGTTGGGCACGTCGATCCCGACCTCGATCACCGAGGTGGCAACGAGCACCTGCGCGCCTCCAGCGGCAAACGCGGCCATGGCCTCGTGCTTGGCGCGCGGGCGCATCTGACCGTGCAGCAACACCACGCGAAAGCCGGCAAGCTCGGTGCGTGCGAGGCGCTCGTGCTCCACGGTGGCCGCGCGCGCCTGCAGCGCCTCTGACTCCTCGACCAGCGGACAGACCACGAACGCCTGCCGGCCGTGGCGCAGCTCCTCGCGAATCCGTTCGTAGGCTCGCGTGCGCTCACGCTCGGAGCCCGCCACGTACGTGGTCACCGGCTGACGCCCCGACGGGAGCTCGCGCAGGACAGTGGTATCGAGGTCCCCGTAGGCGGTCAGCGCCAGCGTGCGCGGGATCGGAGTGGCGGTCAGGTGCAGCACGTGCGGCTGGGTGCCCTCTGGTGCCTTGCGATCGAGCGCCGCACGCTGGCGTACGCCGAACCGGTGCTGCTCATCCACCACGGCGACCGCCAGGC
>JBBSIW010000304.1:0-3367 GCA_038231895.1 Solirubrobacterales bacterium
GATCGTCCGCCGCGCCTACGGCTTCCACTCCGCCAACGCCGCGCTCGCGCTCGTCCACCTCACCTGCGGACCAGTCACACTCACCCTCCCACACGAACAAGCGCTCGCGTGACTTCACCTACGATCATCCCCGGAGAGCCTTTCTACTTGGCACACCTATCTGGATGGGCCATCCTTCCAGCATCTGCCAGCGCGTGCTCGAGCGCTGCGACGCGTTCCTCGCAGAGACCGACGACCTCGGGCGAATGGTTTCCTACGACCGTGTCGCCGGGGTGGCCGTCGTCGGCAACGAGGACGGCGCCCACCATGTCTTCGCCGAGCTTGCCCAGGGCCTGAGCGACGTCGGCTTCACCACCCGCCGGAGGGATCCACGTACTGGGTCGGCGAGGCCATGCAGGGCGTGGACTTCAACGACAAGCGCCCCACTCCGGAGAAGACCGCACAGAGCGCTGCGACGCTCGCCCGCAACCTCGCACACCTGGCACGGGCGTTGAAGGTCGCGAACTACCCGGCGGGAACCTGAGCCACGACGCACTCGTGGTAAGGGGCCCCCGCGTCAGGCGGGCCGCTCGGCCTCGCCTTCGCCCGCCGGCGGCGTTGCCGATCGCGCAAGTGTCGAGGGCCACCAAATGCGTGGGCCGAGGTCGAAGGTCAGCGCTGGTACCAGGATGGAACGCACGATGAACGTGTCGAGCAGCACGCCCACGGCGATGGTGAACCCGAGCTCGGTGAGGAACACGAGCGGCAGAACGGCGAGTGAAGAGAACGTCCCCGCCAGCACGATCCCGGCCGAGGTGATCACCGCGCCAGTCACCGCCAGGCCGCGCAACATGCCCTGCCGGGTGCCGTGGCGCAGCGACTCCTCCCGTACGCGCGCCATGAGAAAGATGTTGTAGTCGACCCCGAGCGCCACCAGGAAGATGAAGACGAAGAGCGGGAACGACGGGTCAGAGCCCGGAAAATGAAAGACGTTGTGAAAGAAGAACGCACCGATTCCCAGGGCGGCCGCAAACGAGAGGATCACCGTGCCGATCAGCAGCAGCGGAGCGACCAGCGCGCGCAGCAGGAAGATCAGGATGACAAGGACGACCAGGAGCGCGATGGGGACGATCAGGCGGGTGTCGCGCGCCGAGGCCACCCGAAGGTCTCTTTCCTGCGCGCTGAAGCCGCCGACCAGCGTCCCTGCGCCGCCGGCTGACTTGGCGGTCTTGCGGATACCGGGAATCAGATCGAAGGCCTTCACGCTGTAGGGGTCCCTCCTGAGGGTGGCCTCGAGGCGCACGCCAGGCGCACCGTCCTCGGCGACCTTCACGAATGCGACGTCCGGGGTTGCCGCGACCGCCCGCTGCACGGCGGGCGCTCTGGCCCGATCACGCACGATGATGTTCACCGCTGCGTTGGAGCCCGCCGGAAAGGCCCGGGAGAGTAGCTTCTGGCCCTGCACGGACGCAACCTCACCACGGAAGGAGTTGCCCTGCGTGAGGTTGGTGTTGAAGTCAAGGAGACCGAAGCAGAGAAGCGCCAACACCGCCGTCGTGCCGATCCACACGCGGCGAGGATGTCGGGCCTCACGCTCGGCGACACGACGCCAGACGCCATGCATCTCGTCGGACTTCTCATCGCCGACGTGCGGGATGAACGGCCAGAAGGCACGCCGTCCGCAGACCACGAGCAGCGCCGGAAGCACGGTCATCATCGCGACCATGGCCAGGCCGATGCCCATGGCGCCGATCGGGCCCAGTCCGGCCGTCCCGTTGACCTCGGCGAGCGTCAGGCACAACAGAGCGAGCATCACGGTCAGGCCCGAAGCCACGATCGCCGGTCCCGCCTTGCGCAGGGCGACCCGCATCGCCTCGTGCTTGTCCTCATGGCGGCGCAGCTCCTCGCGGTAGCGCGCGACCACAAGGAGCGCGTAGTCGGTCCCGGCGCCGAAGACCAGCACGGGAAGGATGCCCGCCGACTGGCCGTTGACCGTGACTCCGGCGTGCGCCAGACCGACGGCCAGGGCGCGGGAGGCCACCTCGGCGAAGACGACGGAGATGAACGGGACAAACCAGAAGATCGGGCTGCGGTAGATGAGGATCAGCAGCACGAACACGAGCGCCAGCGTCGCCAGCAGCAGGGTTCCATTGATCGACTGAAAGACATCGATTGCGTCGGCTGAGAAACCGGCAGGCCCAGTCAGCTTGGACACCAGCCCAGGATCGCTCGAAGGCACCTTCGTCACCTTCTTGATCCGCGTCGTGGCCTTCTGGAATTTCTTCGAATCCCCACCGGACGCCTTGACCGGCGCGGTGAGAAGCGCGCTCGTGCCGTCGCGCGAGAACTGCGGCGCGCCGAACTGGCCGAGATTGCGAAGCCGAGAGGCGTTGAGCTCGGTGCGGTCGGCCGCGATCAGCGCCCCGTCGGCTGCGTTCAGTCCACCTTCACGGCGGTAGATCACCACCGCCGGGGCGACCTCGCCCGACGGATAGCGCTTGATCTCGGCGAGCGCCTTGGACGACTCGGCGCTGCCCGGCAGAAACGACGAGGACTCGTTTTTCTGAACGCTCTCGAGCTGACCCGCGAACGAGCCCGCCACGCCGAAGAGAACCAAGGCGATCGCGCAGACCAGGAACTTCGTCCGCCGACCGGCGGGGAACACGATCAGGGAGCGCATCCCCGAGCAATATTGCAGAGCGCGCGGGAGACTTCGCAGCGACGCGGGATCTCCAATCAGGCGTCGTTCTGGAGGGCAGCGCGGTAGACGAGGCCTGGGACTTCGCTCTTCGATGCGGCGAAGTAGACAGCGATGAGGGCGTCGATCGAGAACGAGGCTGCGGGGCTGATGAAGGCCAGCAGGATCGCCGGAACGTAGACCAGCGCGCCGAGCACGGCGCGTCGGGCGCCGGCGGGAAACGCCGCCCGCGCCGGTTGATGCGTGCAACGGCGCTCATCATCCCGTGGTGCTCGATCCAGAGGATCCCCACCGTGACAGAGGAGACGAGGTACGCGGCGTAGCTTGGCCAGCGCTCCAGCAAATCGTGCGCCAGGCGTGTCGAGCCCTCGGGGCGAGGCAGGTCGAGAACGAGCAAGGTGAGGGCGATCGCGAAGACGCCGTCGATGAGCGCGTGAAGGCGACCCGGTCCCACCGTCACTGCTTCGGGTCAGGAGGCGGGCCTCCTGCTAGCGACGTGGTCCGTCTCCGTTACAGTGGCGCCAATGGGCGAGCGAACGGCATACCCAGCGGGCACCTTTTCCTGGGCGGATCTCGCGACGACCGACCAATCGGCCGCGAAGGATTTCTATAGCGGCGTGTTCGGCTGGGATGCCGAGGACATGCCAGTCGGCGACGGGACCTCCTATTCGATGATGCGCCTCGACGGCA
>JBBSIW010000305.1:0-3365 GCA_038231895.1 Solirubrobacterales bacterium
CCACGAGCTCGTCGGAGGGTCGGCAGTCGGCCCCGAAGGTGAAGCGTCCGCCGCCGTCGCCCGCAGCAAGCTCGACGGCATGCGTGGCGAGGTAGTGGGGCACGGTATGGAAGCGCACCTGCACGGAGGCGATCTGCAGCACGGAGTCTGCGTCGTACTCGCGCACGTCGAACGCCTGCTCGATCAGGTCCTCGTTGCCCCAGGCTCCGACCACGCGACGGAACGTCTCGCACGCGCCGCTGGGCGCGTGCAGCTGCGGTCGCGCCCGAGCGCCAGAGTGGCGACGGAGCGTGTAGGTGAGCGCATAAGCGAAGGGAACCAGGTCGAGGAAGTGGTCTGCGTGCAGATGTGAGATGACGATGGCGTCGACCGAGCAGTAGTCCCGGTAGCGACGCAGCTTGCCGAACACGCCGTTCCCGCAGTCCAGCACGATCGCCGCGCCGTCCTCCTCCACGAGGTAGCCGCTGCACGCCCCGTCGACGTCCTGCCACGAGGGCGACTTCCCCAGCACCGTGATCTGCACCCCAGCCTCCAGCGGTTTCGGTCTGAGACTCTAACCGGCGTGGAGCTCCTGGGACCGCACCCTCCTGGTCTGCGCCGCCAACTCGACGGCGGTCTTCGACCGCTCGCTGCTGGTATTGGGAGGACTGCTCGTGTTTGGGGCCCTGCTCTCGGGCCTGGCTCGGCGCAGCTTCCTGTCGCTGACCGCCGTGTTCGTGGTCGCCGGCTTCGTGCTGGGCAACGGCGGCCTCGAAGTCCTGTCGTTCAGCCCGCGCTCGACATTCGTCGACGAGCTCGCGATCCTGGCCCTGATCGCCCTGCTGTTCCGAGACGGGCTCGAAGTCGAGTCCGAGCTGCTGCAGACCGCGTGGCATCTGCCCCTGCGAAAGCTCGTCCTGGCCATGCCGTTGACCGCCGTGCTGATCGCTGGAGCGACGAAGCTGCTCACCGACCTCAACTGGTCCGAGGCGTTCCTGCTCGGCGCCTTGCTCTCGCCCACCGACCCGATCCTCTCCTCCAGCGTGGTGAACAACCCCCGGGTGCCGCGGCTGGTCCGCCATTCCCTCAACCTCGAGTCGGGACTCAACGACGGGCTCGCCCTGCCGGCGGTGATCGCGTTCGCGAGCGCGCTCGACGCCTCCAGCGGCCACTTCGTGTGGTGGCAGTTCGTGCTCCAGGACCTCGGCCTCGGCCTGGCCTACGGCTTGGTCATGGGCTTCCTCGCCTCGGTGGTGATGCCGCACGGGCGTGGGTGGCGGGAGCGCCTGTCAGCGCATCAGAAGGCCCTCTACGCGCTCGGGCTCGCTGTCGCCACGTATGGGGTCACGGTCATCGAGCCCCACGGGAACGGGTTCATCGCGGTGTTCGTGTGCGCGATCGTCCTGGGCGTTCGGCGCCCGGACGTCACCGAGAGCTTCCGTCAGCGCTCCGAGGACATCATCGAGGTGCTCAAGCTGGTCATCTTCGTGGTTTTCGGAACGCTGCTCACCCTTGACGGGCTGTTCAGCGACGGGTGGGCGGCGGTGGCAATCGCGGCCTTCACGCTCCTCCTGGCGCGCCCGGTCGCGGTGTTCGCCGCACTCTCGGGGACGAAGGTCGATGCGTTTACCAAGGGCTTCATGGCCTGGTTCGGTCCCAAGGGCGTGGCCACGATGGCCTTCTCGCTGTTCGTGCTGGGCAAGGGGATCCCGTCGGGTGAGCGCATCTTCAACCTCGCCGCGCTCGTCGTCTTCGCATCGATCATCCTCCACGGCCTCACCGACACCCCCGGGGCGAACTTGATCGCCCGGCGCCACGAGGAGTCAGAGGAGGACGGGGCCGCGACGTCTCCGGAGTCGACTCCAGCCAAGGTCTGATCTCAAGCGCCGCGGAGGTTGGTAACTCTCTGCCGCAGCCCCTCGAGCGTCGCGTCAGCCGTCTCGGCCTTCTCGTACGGACCGGGCATCACGAAGACCTCGGAGGCTCCGAGCCGCAGACTCGGAACGAACCCATTCCCCTGGAAGTCCCCGAGCAGCGTCGTTGCAGCCTGCTTGAACGCAAAGATCACGAGCGGCGCCCCGGCGTCGGCGAGCTTTGCTTCGAGATCGGACAGGCCGTGCTCAAGCTCTGCTCGGCTCAATTCCGACGCGCCCGCAGTCGGGCGCTTGACCACATCGGTGAACCCAACGCCGGCGGCGAACGCCGCGTCATCCTCGTAGCCTTCGAACTCGTCGGGCAGCAGGCCGACAGCTCGGAGCCGTCGCCAGAGCGTGTGGCCCGTTCTTCCTTGCCAGTAGTGGCCCGCCGCCACGCTGGGCGGAGCCGGATTAATCCCCACGACCACCGCCATGAGCCCGCTGCGAAGAAGGTCTTCCAGCGTTGTGACCGTCCTGCTAGTCCACTCGATCTCAATCCGATGACCCGGTTCAGTCGAAATGTCCACTGGGACATGCTTGGACTTCGCTGGTCGGTACGCCCGCGCTGGCGCCGACGTGGCACCTGAAATGCCTCGCTCCGACCGGTATTCGGCCGCGAGATCATCGGCTTCCGAGCGTGAGAACTCGTAGCGCTGGTGCTTGACATGACCGACGAGGAGCGGATGGCCGACCGCCTTCTTGTCGCGCAGCCAGTTCCGAAACTGCAGCCCGGTGATCCCAAGCTTCCGGGCTATCTCATTTGGCGTCACGATCTCGAGGGTACGTGAAGCGCGGTTGGCAGAGAAGCGCTGTCCTGACGGAGCCTCGCGCAGCTCCGCCTGCCGCCGGCCTCGACCGTAGCCCGGCCTCGTGCCTGGCAAGACTCGCGAGCACGTTCGGCCGCTGCCGGTGTCCTGAGATGATCGACTCATGGCGACGGCAGAGCGACCGCCAGTAGCAACGGCCGAAGACCGCGCCTGGGACCTCTTCCTTGAGGCGCTGGACGCGGACAGTGACGTGGCCAGCAGCGTTCCCCCGGGAGCGGCGATCGTCGCGGATGCACCCGATCGTGATGAGTTGGTGCGCCGGTACCACGCAGACCGACGACCTGTCGTGGTCGTTCACGGCGATGGTCGCAGGGAAGTCATCAGCCCGCGTTCCCCTGAGCGAACCGTGTTGTCGCAGGGCTGCCTTGGTAGGCATCTGGTTGGTCTGGCGAAGCACGCAGCGCGTGCCGATCTGAGTTCGGTCCGAGCGTTACCTAGCGTCGCCTTCGCCCGCGCTCGGCCTCGAGCCGCAGGCGGCCCGGACAGCCGTTGCCTACGCCCCGGCCCGCAGCCTCGCCTGCTCCTGCGGCGACGGGAACGCCCAGGCGGCGTGGGTGCGGCGCTCCTGGCGGAAGGTGAAGCGAAGCTGCCGGGGCGGACGCAGGCCGTCGGGACCATCGGGGCGGAAGGTCGCGCAGGGCTC
>JBBSIW010000306.1:0-3350 GCA_038231895.1 Solirubrobacterales bacterium
ACCTCTGGAAGGGGCGCCCACAGCACCGAGGGATCCCCACACCTGTCCCGACCACGAGGACCAGCGACCTCGCGCCGGCTCGACGCGTCGGGGTCAGGGCAGAAGCTCGAACGCAGGAGTGTGGCTGGGTCGAACGATCGAGGGGATCGACCGTGCGTACACGCGGCCGAGCTCCTCATACGGCGCGTCGTGGCTCATCGGCGCCTCCGGCGTGGTGGCGGCGGCAGGTACGGCGACGCCTCCGTGGCGCGGTTGAGCTCGGAGCGGAATGCGTGATGGCGCGGGAACCGCTCGCGAGCGTCGGTCACGAACACGACGCCGTGGTCCCGATCGCGCGCCAGGGCAATCGCCTCGCCGCAGGCCACGGTCAGCCGCGCCGCGCGCTCATAGGCCCCCCGGTGCTTGGCGCTGACGATCGAGTTGACGCGCTCCTCGACCAGCGCCGCAGCGCAGCCGAGCCAGCGCTCCCGCTCGTGCCGCGGTGCCGAGCGCGCGCCGATCGCGGCGCCGAGCAGCCAGGAGGGGAGCCGCTTCTCGGCGGGGATCGAACGGTAGCGCTCGTCGAGCGCCAGCCCGGGGGGCTCGTCGTCCCACCGGTCGCCCCCGACCCATCCGTCCCGGTCGATGTGCTCGAGTTCCTGCGCGAGCAGCGGCTCGCAGTGCTCGGGCGGCGCGACACGGGACCCAGCGGCAATCAGCAGCTCCGGCTTGATCTCGGGCCCTGTGGCCGCGACGAGAAGGTAAGGGACGACGATCGGCCCTGGATGGTTGCCGCGGCTCCAGCCGAGCGGCTCGGCTACCTCTGCCGTCTTCAGCGCCTGCTCGACGCGGTTCGCGAGCAGCAACAGCTCGCAGACCAGGCGATCGTTCGTGACGTTGCGCTCGTCCGCGCCCGGCTGCCGGGGTGCGAGCGCCCACTCCGCCTCCTGTGCGAGCACCCGCTCGACATGCTCGAGCGCGGTCGCGATGTCGATCAGCGCGATCAGCCGCCACGTCGACGGGGCAGCGCGCCAGCGCTCGCGCCTGGCTTCGAGTGCGCCGTCATCGTCGCCGGTCGATGCCGCGAGGCGGGCGAGGCGTTCGGCGATGGCAGCTCGCGCCTCGCCGCGCGGCTCGAGCGTGCAAAGAGCCTGGCCGGCGGCGCCGGCGGCGTCGCGGTTGCGGCCGGTGCGAATCAGGGCGTCGACCCAGTTACGGTGCACGTCTGGATCCAGGGCGCCACGCGAACGCGCAAGCTGGCCCAGTCCGTCGGCGCCACCATGCCACTCAGCGGCTTCGGAGAGGAGCCGCGCCAGCTCGCGCGCCCGCGGCGAGCCGCGCTGCGCTGCGCCTTCGATCGAGTGCAGGTGGGCGATCCATGCGGGCAGGAAGGCGTCGAGCCCGGGCATCTGTGCACGCCTCGCCTCGTCGATCGATGCCAAGCTGGCGTGACCGCCGATGAAGCGCATTTCTTCGATCGCGTCCTGCAACGCCGCAGGACGCTCGGAGGGCGGCGTCGCCTCGTAGATCGCGCGCAGACTGCGGGCCTTTGCCTCACCCAGGTCCACTGACACCATCTCCTGCGCTGAGGCGGGCCCGCAGAATGCTTCCGTCTCACCCTCGAGGTCGAAGGCGCCCAGCAACCGCCCCAACGCCTCGCGCGCGAGCTCCATGTCGCCGGCCAGGAAGGCCGCGTTCGCAGCCGCGAAGAGGTCGTCCATCTCATCCGCCCACGAGTCATCGCCGAAGGCGCGCTCCTCGTAGATCTCTGGATCCCAGCCCCAGCCATGGACGTATCTGCCGGTGCGCAAGCGCTCCACGAGCGCGTCGATCTCGCCGAGCAGCGGATCGGGTCCGACCCCCTCGTCGAGCGCATCCTGAACTCCGCGAACGTACCCGGAGTCGACGAAGATGGCGAGGAACGACTCGCGCTCGCGGGGGACGAGCTGCTCGGCGTGGGTGAGCAGCGCCGCCTTGACGTCCTCCGGGGTCAATTCGCCCAGGCGTGCCTCGAGCACCTCCAGGAACGAGCCGAGCCCCAAGGTCCCGGCGTCCCTTCCTGCGCTCGCCATCGCGTCAGGTGGACGCATTGGCGGCAAGTTATCCCGACGCTCGGTCGGACCGGCTTCGTCGAATCGGCTGTGCCGCTTGACGGCTTCCGTCTACACCGCTCGCTAGATTTTCAAGACGTGCGTGTGCCCAAGGCGCTTCGGCCGAGGTTCGACGAGATCTGTGCGCTCACCGATCTCTTCTGCGCCGAGCGCCTCGACGCGGAGTACGCCGAGCTCTGCAGAAAGCTGGTGGCGAAGCTCGCGCGCAAGCGCCCCTCGCCGCTGGAGCGGGGCGAGCCCCGGATCTGGGCCGCCGGCGCCCTGTACGCCGTGGGCAGCCTCAACTTCATCTTCGATCGCGACCAGGAGCTTCATATGAGCGGCGATGAGCTCAGCGTCCTGACCGGCGTCGCGAAGAGCACGACCTCGAACAAGGCGAAGGCGATTCGCGACCTGCTTGGCCTGCATCGACTGGATCCCGAGCTCTGCCGCCGTGAGCTGCTCGACCGCCACCCGTTTGCCTGGCTGGTCGAGGTCAACGGCGTGATCGTGGACGCTCGTCGGCTGCCCACGCCGCTTCAGGACGAGGCGCGCTGTCGCGGGCTCATCCCCGAGCCGCCCGCGACCACGGCGCCGGCCAGCGAGGCTGCGTGAGCACGCGCCGCCGCCGTCGCGGACGCTCTTACGCTCACGACCGAGCGGGTCCGGTCGAGGAGCTTCCCTCCCCGTGGGTCGAGTGCGGCAGGGAGCTCTACTTCGCCGTCAACTTCACTCCGGCGGGTTTTCCCGTCGGCCTACGTGCGGAGGAGCTGGACGCGGCCGTGGGCGGTTCTGCGTCCGATCGCATCACCCGTGGCGGAGCTCCCCGGGGCGGGCGGTCTTCGGACCCGTTCTGATCGCGCGGGATGATCGCATCCGTTGCATGGCGCCGAGAGGCAACCCTGCTCCTTTGCGACGCAGACATGGACCGGGTCGCACAGGTGATCGGACTCCAGCTCGATGACGCGTCGCTGCGATGCGTAGCAGCGCCGGCCGCTGAGCTGCCCTGAAACCATATGGCCGTGCCTCCGGCCGCTCCGCCCCCCGCGCCCGGCCGCGAGCTGCTGCTCGTGGCCCAGCTCGCGCCGCCGTCGAACCTGTCCGCGGCCCGGCGCGTGGCCGGGCTGGTCAAGTACCTCGACCGCCTCGGATACCGCGTCACGGTGCTGACCTCCATGTCCTCTGGAGGCGGAGCGCTGCCGGGGGCGGCGCACGTCGTGCGCACGCGCGACCTGCTCGTGAGCCCGCTCAACTGGCGGCGTGAGAGCTTCGCCTCGCTGG
>JBBSIW010000307.1:0-3291 GCA_038231895.1 Solirubrobacterales bacterium
CCCCGCGGGGTGCGCTGGATCAGCCCGCTCTGGAGCAGGTAGGGCTCGTAGACGTCCTCGATCGTGTCGGCCTCCTCCCCCACCGCGACCGCCAGCGTGGAGAGACCCACGGGCCCGCCCCCGAACTTCGTGCAGATGACGGTCAGGATCTCCCGGTCGAGGCGGTCGAGACCTTCGTGGTCGACTTCGAGCAGGTCGAGCGCGGCGGTGGCGATGTCCGCGGTGATGACCCCGTCGGCGCGAACCTCCGCGTAGTCGCGCACCCGCTTGAGCAGGCGGTTGGCCACGCGTGGGGTCCCGCGGCTGCGGTGGGCGATGGCGTGCGCGCCTTGCTCCTCGATCGCCGCACCGATGATCGCCGCCGAGCGGCGAACGATCCGCGCCAGGTCCTCGGGGCCGTAGTGCTCGAGGCGGTGCTGGATGCCGAAGCGGTCACGCAGCGGCGTGGTCAGCAGGCCGGCTCTCGTGGTCGCGCCGATCAACGTGAACGGCGGCAGATCCAGCGTCATCACCCGCGCCCCGGCGCCCTGGCCGAGGGTGATCGGCAGGCGGCGATCCTCCATCGCCGGGTAGAAGGTCTCCTCCAGCGCGCGCGGCAGGCGATGCACCTCGTCGACGAAGAACACGCTGCGGGGCTCGAGCGCGGTGAGGAAGGCGGCGACGTCCCCCTTGCGCTCGAGCGCCGGACCGGCGGTCTGTATGAAGGGCGCATCGAGCTCCGTGGCGACGATCTGCGCCAGCGAGGTCTTGCCGAGTCCCGGAGGACCGGCCAGCAGGACGTGGTCGAGCGCCTCTCCGCGGGCGGCGGCGGCCTCCAGTGACACCGCCAGTTGCGCCTTGACGGACTCCTGCCCGACGAACTCAGCCAGGGCCCGCGGACGCAGCGAACGCTCGAGCTCGTCCTCCGCGATCTCGTCGGGCGTGTTGATGCGGGGCTCGGAGGCCATCAGGTGCGGGCCGCCCTGAGGGCGTGGGCGATCAGGTCCTCGGGGGACAGCGCGTCGGAAGGCGCGTCCTCGAGCAGCTCGCCGGCCTCCAGCACCGAGAAGCCCAGCCCGACGAGGCCGTCGCGCGCCAGCAGGCGGGGGTCGTCGCCGCGGGTGATGACGATGGGATCGTCGTCGGGCACGGTGCCGACCTTCTCGCGCAGCTCGACGATGATGCGCTCGGCCGTGCGCTTGCCGATGCCCGGCACGGCCTGAAAGCGGGAGGCGTCTCCGGCGGCCAGAGCGCCAATCAGCTCGCGCGGCGAAGCGCCGGAGAGCACGGCCAGGGCCACCTTGGGACCCACGGCTTGCACCCCGAGTAGGAGGAGGAAGAGCTCGCGCTCCTCCTCGGTGGCGAACCCGTAGAGAGCGAGGGCGTCATCGCGCATGACGAGGTGGCTGTGCAGCGTGACTGGCTCGCCGGCGGCCGCGACGTGGGCGAGCGTCTGCGCGGACACAGCCAGGCGGTACCCCACGCCGCCGCAGTCGACGACCACCTCGCCGGGGCGGCGTACGGCCACCTGGCCGCGCACGAGCGCGATCACGCGCGCTCCACGGCAGCAGCGAAGGGTGCCCGGTGCGCGTGGCAGACCGCGACGGCGAAGGCGTCCGCGGCATGATCGGGGCGGGGCGGCTCGGCGAGCGAGAGCAGCGCGCCGACCATGCGCTGCACCTGGTCCTTGGCCGCGCGGCCGCTGCCGCACACCGCGCCCTTGACCTGCTGGGGCGTATAGCTCCGGCAGGGCACGGCTCGCTGGCCGGCGGCCAGAAGCACCACTCCGCGGGCCTGCCCCACGGCGAACGCAGTGCGCACGTTCGCGCCGAAGTAGAGCTCCTCGATCGCGAGGTCGGCCACCAGGTGCTCGTCGAGGAGCTCGCATACGCGGGCGTAGATCGCGGCGAGCCGCAGCTCGGGTGCGTTGTCCGAGGAGGTCTCGATCACCCCGCCGTCGAGGGCACGCAGACGACCGCCCTCCTGCCGGATGACGCCGTAGCCGGTGCTCGCAATGCCGGGATCGATGCCCAAGACGACCATGCCTCGGGATTCTCCGCCGCCGGTCGGATGCCTCCCTTCCCCTGGGGCATTGCACAGTCACGTCGTGAGCACATGCTGCCGATATCTCTCTCGTGCGAGCACGCAGGCAGTCAGACGACCTCGAGCTCCAGCTCGCCGAGGCCAACCGCCGCATCGTCGAGCTTCAGCGCCAGCTCGGCGGCCATACGGGCAACGACCCGGTCACCGGCCTACCCAGCCTCAGCCGGTTTCGCGCTCAACTCGACATCGAGGTCAAGCGGACGCGACGCAATGGCCTGCCTCTGTGCGGTGCGGTGCTCGATATCGACGGATTCCGATCGATCAACACTCACCACGGCTACGGCGTCGGCGACGAGGTGCTGGCCGCGACCGGCAGCGTGCTCGGCGCCGGGATGCGCGCCCATGACCTGGCCTGCCGCACGGGTGCCGACGAATTCGCGGTGCTGATGCCCGAGACCGATCCCGCCGGCGCCGAGACAGGGTTGGCGCGCGTGCTGCAGGAGCTCGACGGCGTGCACGTCGGACCGGTCTCCTCGGTCTCGGCCTCAGTCGGGATCGCCGTGCTGGGACACGCTGAGACGGGCGCCCAGCTCCTGGCCTGCGCCGGCGCCGCGCTGGCGCGCGCCCGCGACGCGGGTGGCGGACGCGTCAACGCGGACCAGAGCGCCGCTGCGCCCACGCCGGCCGAGACCCATCGTCGCGACGCCGTCTCTGCGCTGACCGCGGCGCTGCTGGAGCGCGACCGCTACACGGGCGAGCACTCGGAGTCGGTCGTCGACCTCGCCGGTCGCGTGGCCCGCGGTCTGGGCCTCGATGACAGAGAGGTGGCCCAGGTGCAGGCCGCGGCCCTCCTGCACGACATCGGCAAGGTGGCGATCCCCGATGAGATCCTCAACCACCCCGGGTCGCTGAGCGACGAGCAGTGGGCGCGGATGCGTGACCACACGATCATCGGCGAGAACATCCTCCGCGCGTTTCCCGGGTTCGGAGGCGTTGCCCGGATCGTGCGCCACGAGCACGAGCGCTGGGACGGGACCGGATACCCCGACGGGCTGGCGAGGGAGGACATTCCGTTGGGCTCGCGCATCATCCTCGCCTGCGACGCCTATCACGCGATGACCTCCGACCGGCCCTACCGCGCCGCGATGCCTCACGCGGAAGCGATCGCCGAGCTGACGGCGAACGTAGGCAAGCAGTTCGACTCGGCGGTGATCGAGCAGCTCGTGGGGGCGCTCTACGGAATGCGCCAGGCGGGCGAGCTCGTCAGCC
>JBBSIW010000308.1:0-3289 GCA_038231895.1 Solirubrobacterales bacterium
CGCAGCCACTCCAAGTAGTCCAGGCAGTCAGCGTCGCTCCGAAACCACGCCTGGAACTCGCCCAGGGAGCGCGGGTAGTGCTTTCCGGCTTGAGGACTGGCGATCCCCGAATTCTAGTCCGGTCAAATGGATACCCCACACTGGCTCTATATGGCCGGTTCTACGCGGGAAAACCCCGGTGGACGCATCCATAGGAGGGAGTCGCTCTATCCGGCTGAGCTATCGGGGCGGGCGCGCGGCGATTATACGCCCGCCGCGCGCCCGCGAAGCGTGGCTCAGCCGAGGCTACGAGGCATCCGCGCCTGACTCCTCTTCCTGCTCCTCGTCGGCCACGTAGAGCGACTCGCGCGCAAGCTCACCGCCCCCCCCGCTGTCGAACAGCTTGATCTCGAGGAACTCGCCTCGGTAGTCGTCGGGCGCGATCAACGTGAAGCGACCCTCGACGAGCTCGCACTGGTCCACGGATACGTCGGACAGCTCCGCGGTGGCGATCGCTCCGCCGCCCGTGATGGGCACCCCCCAGACCAGCGTCATGGCAGCCGCCTCGCCCCGCTCGCCGCGCCAGGTGCCGATGACCTCCTCGCACAGGTCGAGCTCCCAGTCGGGGTTGCGTGCCACGGTCTCGGCGGTGAAGTCGGCAGCGGCGCTGAGGTCACTTGCCTCGCCGCCGCCCGCCGGCGCGACGAAGGACACGTAGCCGTAGAGCTGAAAGCCCTCAGCCGTCTCCGCGGTCGCGGGGACATAGGTGCGCCCGGCGAACGTGCGATCGGGAAACCACGCGATGTCGCCCGGCTCTCCGAGCTCCTCGCCTTCGCTGTCGATTCGCAGGCATGCCGCGTAGAACTCCTCCGAGAGCCGGTGCGCCCAGCGCCCTGAGGGAAGGTCGGCTTGCGGCGGCTCCGCGGCGAAGCGGGGGACCAGGCGGTCGATCGGGGCCATCGCGCCGGGAGCCTAGCGATCGGCTCACGTCTGAAGCAGCAGCGTGACCGGGCCGTCGTTGACCAGCGCGACCGCCATCGCCGCCCCGAATCGGCCTCGTGCCGCGCCGGCCCGCTCGCAGAAGCGGTCGTACAGCGGCTGGGCGTGGGCCGCTGGTGCCGCGGCCCCGTAGCTGGGGCGGTTGCCGCGGCGCGTGTCGGCGTAGAGGGTGAACTGGGAGATGCACAGCACATCGCGGTCGCCGAGCGGCTCGTTCATGCGGCCGTCGTGGTCGTCGAAGACGCGCAGGGCCCGCACCTTGTCAGCCAGCCGGTCGGCGTCTGGCTCGCGGTCCTCGTGAGTGATGCCGAGGAGAACGACCAGGCCCGGGCCGATGGCGGCCACGAGCTCGCCCTCCACGCTGACCGAGGCCTGGCTCACTCGTTGCACCAGCGCGCGCATCGCACCCACTCTGTCAGGCCAGCAGCGACACGACGACGCCCGCCGTAACGACGATCACGGTGCTCCAGGCGATCGCGCCGGCGGCGATCTTCAAGTCCAGCCCGTAGAGGTGGGCCACGACGAGCGTGTTGATGCCGGTGGGCATTGCCGCCTGGAGGAGGTACGCATCGGGCAGGTGCAGAAACGGCGCCGCCAGGGCGAACAGGAGGACCGGCCCGGCCAGGAGGCGTATGCCCACCGCTACGGCCACGGGTCGACTCATGGGCGGCGGAAACCCCAGCCCCCCTTCCGCCTCTTGGGCCAGGGTGACCCCAACGGCGAAGAACCCGAGCGGGACGAAGGCCAGCACCGCCACCCGCGAAGCGTCGACGAGTACGTCGGGCGCCGCGCCGGCCGGGGCGAGGATCGCGGCGATCACGGCCAGCAGCGGCGGGTTGCGCAGGACGAACGCGCGCAGCCGCTGCCCCACGTCTTCGCCGGCTCGGCTGCCGAAGGCCGCGCCCACGGCGAACACGCCGAGGAACAAGACGGGATTGGTGACCAGGACGTCGTAGGCAACGCCGACGCCGAGTTGACTGCTCCCGAGCAGGGCGAGTACGAATGGCACGCCCACGTAGCCGGTGTTGGCCTGCATGACCGCCGCCATGAGGGCGCCGGTGGAGGGGCGCGAGAGCGAGAGGACACGGCGACCCACCAGCCACGCCGCGAGTCCGCAGGCCGCGAGCACCAGCTGGGCGAGGACCAGACCGCCGACCACGTCGAAGCTCACGTGCAGGCGGGCGATGTTGAAGAAGGCGACGAACGGCACCAGGGTGTACAGGGCGCCCACCAGCAGCGCCCGCGACGCCCGCTGCGCGCGTACGCCATAGCGGCGCTCCGTCCACAGCCCGACGCCGGTGGCGGCCGCGATCGTGGCCGCGATGGCGATCACGCGTCGCGCAGTGCGGCCGCGGCGGCCTCCGGCGCCACCACGTTGAGGTGCACGCCGGCACCCAGCTCGAGCCCGGCCAGGTGCGTCAGCCGCGGCACGATGTCGATGCGCCAGCAGTAGTGCTCGGCGCCCCGCGGCGCGGTGCGGACCCAGAGGTTCAGCGGAGGGCTCGCGCCCAGGCGCCGGGCCAGGCGACCCAGTGCAGCGTGCAGGAGTGCGGCGCCGGTCGGTCCATCGTCCTCGAAGCGCGCGCGCGGCGCGCGCGGCGCGATCAAGAGCTGGTAGGGGACACGCGCGCCGTAGGGGCACATGAGCACGGCCTCGTCATCCACGGCGACGATGCGGTCACGCATGCGAACCTCCTCGGCCACCAGGTCGCCGAGAAGGTTGCCGCCCATCGTCCGGACGGCGTAGGCGCCGAAGCGCTCACGTTCGCGGGCCACGTCGGCGGGAACGAAGTCGAGCGCGTAGAGCTGGGCGTGCGTATGGGGCAGCGAGCAGCCCGCCTCCCGTCGTTCGTTCACGGCGACATGCACATAGCCGGCGTGCGCGTGCGCTCTCATCCGTTCGCGCCACACATCCACGGCGGCAGCGAGCTGCGTTGCCGGAAGCTCGAGGAGGGTGGTCACTGGTTGCGGGGCGTTGACGATGACCTCATGCGCGCCGAGCGCGGGAAGAGCGGTGAACAGGTCCGGGTTGGCCGCGGGGGGCGGGGGCGGGCTGTCTGTCGTCACCGCCGGGTAGAGGTTCGGGACCACCCGCACCGTCCATCCCCCGCTGTCGGGCGGGCCGCCTTCGGGACGCACGGCGTAGACCTCGGGCGGCGTGCGGTCCTCGTGGCCCTCCGCGAACGGGTCGCCCTGCGCGTCGATCGCCGGCGCGGGATCGGCCCTCAGCTCGCCGCCCGGGCGGGTCGAGCGCTCGGCGGCCACGATCGTCTTGGCACCCGTGAGGGGATCGATGCGAATCTCAGGCACG
>JBBSIW010000309.1:0-3271 GCA_038231895.1 Solirubrobacterales bacterium
CCCACCGCCCACGCCGAGGCGCTCGCGCTCCGTGAGGCATCTCGCGCGCTGGAGACATGGCGTCTGCTCGACACCGTGCTCTACGCGACGCTGGAGCCGTGCGCGATGTGCGCGGGGGCGATCGTCCTCGGGCGCGTGCCGCGCGTGGTCTACGCCGCCGCCGATCCCAAGGCGGGCGCGGCGGGCAGCGTGTTCGACGTGCTGGCCGAGCCGCGCCTCAATCACCGCCCGGAGGTGGCGGGCGGCCTGCTCGCCGCCGACGCCACTGCCCTTCTGCAGGCGTTCTTCACCACCCGGCGCTGAGCCCAGCCGCTAGCCTGAGGAGCGACCGCACCGGTCGCCTCGGAGGGGTGGCAGAGTGGTTGAATGCGGCGGTCTCGAAAACCGTTATGGGCGGTTTACGTCCATCGAGGGTTCGAATCCCTCCCCCTCCGCTAGTAGAGCCGAATATGTGCCGCACGCGTCGCACGACGTCGCTTCGGTCCTCTCTGGGGAGGGGAAGCGGTCGGTAGACTCGTCCCGTGACTGACGCACGCAATGGGGTGCGGGACCTGTGGGAGGAGGTCACCGAGGACTTCCTCGCAGGACGGGAAAGTTGGCAGCGCGGTCCGCTGGAGGAATGGCGTGCTGCCTACGACGGCGTCGTGGATGTAAGGCGATGGCGGAGCCGTACCTGGGACCGCTTTTCGGCCAACCGAAGGCGGCGTTCCTCGCGCTCAACCCAGGCCCGGTAAAGCGCGAGTTCCAGTACCGGGATGGGAAGTTCCCGTGCGAGATCAGCGAACACTATAAGTCGTACCACGCTTGGGCCGCCAGCTGGCCGTATCTGCGAGCACCGTGGAAGCGCACGTCCTCCCACACGACATCTCGGCTCCGTTTTCTGAAGGACTGGTGCGCCGATCCGAGCCTCGGGCCCGAGGCCATGTTGGCCTTCGAGCTTTACCCGTGGCATTCCGAGAGGCTCACGTCTCGACTCCGGGTGCCGCCGAAGATCGTTCGCGAGTACGTGCTGGATCCAATCAGCGCGTCCGGTGCCCCAGTGGTGTTCGCGTTCGGCGCTGACTGGTTCCGCCTCATCCGCGAGCAGGCCCATGACCTTGCCCTGCAGATCGTTGCCGTCCTTGGTCCGGAGGGTGATCGCCCATGTCCTGGGCGCGTTACCAGCCGCAGCGTGGTGGTAGCAAAGGCGACGAGCGGAATGACGCTGATCGTGGAGAAGAAGCGCAACCACCCCTCGCCACCCGCGCGCGACGACACGCTGCTGTTGCGCGAGGCGATCGGACATCTGACCGTGGCTTCTCATCACGCGTATGGTGCGGATTACGCTGGCACTTGACGTGTCAGCCATGGAGAATGCGCGCCGCTTGTTCGAGGACGCGGGCCTGATCGCGCCCCCGGTGCCGGTCGCGCTCCAGCTCGCCTTCGCCGAGCAGGAGCGCTGGGTATTCGCCACGCGCGAGATGGATCCGGGAGCGATGTACATGTTTGACCGCTACGTGACCGAGGCCGTTGCCCTGCCGGTCGACGACTATGTCGCCATCTCGCATTCGGGCCACGGAGCCAACTCGTATGGGCTCAACTACCACCTCGTGTACGGACCCATCGCGATCTTCGCGCAAACGTCGTGGGGCGGCGTCTACATGGACGCCGAGGCATCCGCCGCCGACGTTAGAAGGCAGCTAACGCAGTGTGCAGAGCTGATCAGCCGCAGCTGCGCCATCCGCCGGCCGTCTGCCAGCACCTCCGGCCCGGCTGATCGTGGTCGAGAGCACGTTCCGCGGGAGCGGCATCTGCAAGTGGCTTGACACACCGCTGGGTGACGAGCGTGCCGCCAGCAACTGGATTAACGAAGCCGAGCAAAATCGAGGCCCCCCGGTCTGGATAGAGGGCCAGCCCAAACCCCCGCCGCCGTTCACCGCCATCGCCGCGGCAACCGAGCTGGTCCGAGCGGCCAAGTAGCGCGAAGCGTGTAGACGGGCGACGCCTCATCGCGGTCCAGGCAACCGACGACTGACATACCCGCCCTGGTCTGCTCGCGTGCCGCGCTGACGCCCTCGTGCATGGCGATGATCCAGGCCCGCGGGCGCGCTGCTCGCGGGCGTGCGCAGCCGGTTCGCGAACCGGGCCGAGCGCGCTCTAGTCGCGGGCAGGCTGCGACGTCGAGCGGACGGGCTGCGCTGGCGGGTGGTCCCCATGGAGCAGTTCCGGTGCGGGGTCGAGCCCGTTGGGCCATACGACTGTTCGGGCTTCTTCGTCGACGCGGACTTGGCGGAAGTAGTCGCGGTCGCGTAGGGGCTCGCCGAGCTTCCCGCGGAGTAGGAACGAGCAGTCGATTTCGCGGACGAGTCCGTCGTTGAAGGTCACCAGGAGGCGGTAATCCTCGAGCGGCTCGGCATCGGTGACTCGGAGCATGCCGTCATGCTACGCAAGCGGCTCGATCGAAACCAGCGGCTCAAGCGCCTGCGCGCGCTCCCAGTTTGTTGCGAGCTCTTGCGGGTGACCCCGCGCCCACTGGCGGATGAGGCGCAGCGCGCGGGGAGGGAGCGATCCACTGAGGACACGCAGCGTTTCGAGTTCGATAAAAGCAAGTAAGAAGTGCGGCCGGCCCACCTACCGCGCGACGGTTTTCGCGTGCGCGTCGCGGCCGCTCAGCGCGGGACGACGCCGGTGGCTTCTACGACCACCCACGGCCGTCGCGGATCGTCGAACAGCCGAAGCGTCCACTGCTGCCGCGTCGTGGTTCGCCGGTGCTTGCTGCCCGCCAGAACCTCGGTGGTGTCACGGTCCTCGATGTACTGCACGCCGGTGACGTCGAGCTGCACGCGCACCTCCGGCGGCGACCCTGGCGTGACCGCGACGATGGTCAGCGCCTGTACAACGTCCTCACCGCGGATCACCAGTCGGTCGCGGCGGGAGGCGGTGGGGTAGAGCAACGCTTCCAGCGCCTGCGGGGTCGTATGGGCTGCGAGCGTCTCGTCTGGCCCGTCGATGGCCTGCGCCCAGGCGGCCACGACCTCGCCGACTGCTGTGGCGAGGACGTCGGGAGCGAAGCGCCCATCGATCAGCGAGAGATCCAGCGCGGCTGCGCGTGCGGTGCCCGAGAACGCGGGTGACAGGAGCTCGCCGACCTGATCGGCCCGCACGGTGTCTGCCGCGGCGACCTCCATGACGGCTTCGGCGCGCAGCCGGACGTTGTCGCTCTCGGGTGCGGGCACCAATGGTGCGGAGAGATGGTGGGCGCCCTCGCGCTCCTGCTCGATGGAGACCACCA
>JBBSIW010000310.1:0-3270 GCA_038231895.1 Solirubrobacterales bacterium
AAGCCGGCGCTCCGTCGCTCGGGCTCCTGCCCACTTCTCAAGCACCGCACGATCCTCGCCCACGACCTCGATCCGCTTCGCATGCGCCGCCATCGCCGCCTCCATCGTCACCACACCCGGACGAGAAGGCAATTCGCCTGTACAACACCCGATTCCTCCAACCGGCAGACAACTTGCCGGAGCGAGCACTAGGAGGGTTCCTTCGGCGTGAAGTAGCGTGTGACGGGCGCGAAGGTCGCTTCCCGGTGCTGGGCAGGTGGGTGATCGTCACGCGGTACCCGGCGACGCGCAGGTGTCGGAACGCCCGCCGAACGCTGCCTTTATCGGCTCGGAGCTTGAGTCGCAAGACTGTCACCCAGCGTGCGCACGCGCGCTGTGTCCGGCTGTTTGCGCGCGCGACAGTCACGCGAAGCGTGCGCCGCGAGGGGACGTACAGCGCGAGCCGTGTGCGATTGAGGCGCACCTGCTGGGCGGCGGCACGTGTCGTCGTCTTCGCTGGATGCGCGGGTGGGGCCGGGGCCGGGTCGGGGCCGGGCGTAGGAGCGGGAGCTGGGTCGGGCGGTATCGAACGTGTGCGGAGCAGGCAGTTCGGGCCCTGCGCGGGCTTGTTGCCGTAGTCCACGGTGGAGGCATAGAGCTCGTCGGCGATGTTGATCTGATCTGCGCGGGCTCCGTTGCCTTCGGAGACCCCGACCGCCCGGAGGGTGACGAGCACCCGTCCGGGTGCCGACCGGGGCGATCGGACGAGCACGGCACTCCAGCTGCGTGGTCGACTGGCCGCGATCGGCGCTGGTCGGCGGACCGAGCTGGGTCGGGACTCCGCGGCGCGCCGTCTGCGTCCTGTGGCTGGACGCTGAGCTCCATGCCGTCGGTTCCCGGCCCCGTCCCGCCGAGGCGCGCGGAGATGCCAATCGGCTGGGTGCCGGCGTCGATGCTCGTGGTCAAGTGAGCGAAGGACACCGTCTGCGTTATCGCCGCACCGATCTGATCCGATTGGGAGATGATGGCCGACATGGCAGCAGCGGACCGCCTCGCACCGTATCTCTGCGATCTGCACCGCGCCTGGCTGGCCGAGGAGAGCGACTCGCCGTCGTGGCGCGAGCAGGATGGGAGCCTGCTGTTCTTCGACATCTCGGGCTTCACGCCGCTCACCGAGCGGCTGGCCAGGCGCGGCAAAGCGGGCGTCGAGCAGCTGATCGACACGCTCAACGGCGTCCTCGCGCCGCTCGTCGAAGCCGCCGGCGCGCTCGGTGGAGACACCTTGAAGTTCGGAGGCGACGCGCGAAGCGCCGTTGCCCGCTCACGCACCGGCGGCAAGCGCGAGTGCGAGGAGGGCGACGAGATGGAGCGTCTGGTCGACTTCCGCGGCGACCAAGGGCTGGGTGCCCGGGTCAGCGCGCTTGACATGCCTCATCCACCAGTCGACCACGCGGCCGTCATCCTGGCCGAGATGCGGCGCGCCGATCAGGACGGCGACCCAGAGCACGCCCGCGCCCAGATCGCCGGAGAGCCAGATCAGCGCCGGAGCGAACGCCAGCGTGTACGTGGCGGCATGGGACCACAACGCCCGCCGCGCGACGCGGTTGCGGCCGAGCCCGCCGCGTTTGTGCGTCGCCTGCCAGTCGGTCTGCACGAGGTAGTCGCCGACCACGTGCGACACGAAGAACACGACGAAGATCTCAACCCATGCCATCGCGTCTACCGTCGCCGCTGGTGCCGGCAGGACGCCGAGTACGTTTGCACGATCACCGGCGGGCACCGTACTGCCCGCGCCCGCCGATCAACCGGTCAAACCGCGAGCCGCGGCCCGTTCTAGGACCGGCCGGCCTCCCCCCTCCCCGCCGAAGCCGAGCGGACGAATGTCCACCAGGTCCAAGTCCCCGGTGCCGAAGCTGTCCTCGCGTCCATTCGTGGGCTCCGACGCGCGCCTGTAGCACGGCCTCGAGTCGCGCGTGCGACGGGAGCTGCGCCGCGAGCTCGACGAGTTCTATTGGGTGCTCGAGGGCGAATATCGCTTTACAATCGACGAAGAGCAGTTCATCGCGGGTTCGGACGGGTTCGTGTTCATCCCCGGCGGTACGCCGCACGGATGGGTGGTCGGAGACCAGGGCGGACGCACCCTGATCTCCTTCGCCCCCGCGGGGGGCGAGCGCGTCTCCGCGAGATCGCGGCCGCCAAGGCCGCGGGCGGCGACACCTCAGAGGACTGGGCACGGACTCGGGGCCGAGACTCACACGCGATGGCTGAGCTGACCGATCAAGTCGGGCCGGACCGCCGGGTGCCGTCAGTCATCGGCTGGGCTTCGGCGATCTCCCGCAACGCGGAGATGAGTTCTTCGAAGCGACGCTCTCCGAGGCGGGCCATGAGCTCGAGCTCGAATTGGGCGTGTAGCGCCCGGCTCGTCTCGAGCAGCGCGCGTCCGCGCTCGGTGAGCTCGATGACGCGGCCCCGCCCGTCTTGCGGGTCCGGCTCGCGTCGAACGTACCCCCAGCGTTCGAGATCGTTGAGCAGCGGATTGAGCGCCTGTTTCGTTGTGTCGACGCGCCGCGCGAGTTCAGTCGGACGGGCACCGTGGGGGCCGGGGAAGCGCAGGATCCGAAAGTGGGCCTCGCGCAGCTCCGGGTATCCGGCTGCGCCCAGCCGGTCGAACACGGCGTTGTGGACCAGCTCGTGGGAGAGGCGGAGCAACGCCCCGATCCGCGGCCCCGGGTCCACGTTTGACATTTGTACAGTCTACTGTACGATCTCGTAAAGTACTGATTACTACCGGGCTAAGGAGGCGGCATGAGCAACACGGTCGGCCACGAAGCGACAGTCGTGGCGAGAGAAGCCGGCAGCGGCGAGGCGCTCTGGTTCTTCGGCGAGCTGGCAACCATCCTCGTCGCCGGCGAGCAGACCGCGGAGAGGTTCGCGATCGTCGAGCACCGGTCGCCGCAGGGCATGAGCCCGCCGTGGCACGTTCAGCCCGACGACGACGAGACCTTCCACGTCATCGACGGCGAGATCACCTTCTGGGCCAGCGACCCGAGCAAGCCGCTGTGCGTGGCCCGGTCGGGCTCCGTCGTCTGTGTGCCCCGTGGCATCGCGCACTCGTTCCGCATCGAGTCCGACCAAGCCCACTTCCTGACCTTCCACACCCCCGCCGGGCACGAGCGCTTCTATCGAGCCGCCGGCGACACCGCCCCGGAGCGCACGTTGCCGCCGCCCGGGCCACCCGATATCCCCCGCGCTCAAGCCGCGGGCGGGAGACACGGCGTCGAGTTCCTCGGA
>JBBSIW010000311.1:0-3259 GCA_038231895.1 Solirubrobacterales bacterium
CGCTGGCCAACGGGATCGCCTACGTCCAAGCGGCCCTCGACGCCGGCCTCGAGGTCGACGACTTCGCGCCGCGCCTGGCGTTCTTCTTCAACGGCCATAACAACGTCTTCCAGGAGGTCGCGAAGTTCCGGGCCGCCCGCAAGATGTGGGCGAAGCTCATGCGCGAGCGCTTCGAGGCGAAGGATGACAAGTCGCTTCGCATGCGCTTCCACACCCAGACCGGCGGCGTGACCCTCATGGCCCAGCAATCGGAGAACAACATCGTGCGCGTGGCGCTGCAGGCATTCGCCGCCGTGTGCGGGGGTACCCAGTCCCTGCACACCAACGGCTACGACGAGGCGCTCTCGCTCCCGACCGAGAAGGCGGCGCGCATCGCCCTGCGCACCCAACAGATCGTGGCCCACGAGTCCGGGGCGACCGACACGGTGGACCCCTTCGCGGGGTCCTATTTCGTGGAGGCGCTGACCGAGGAGATCGAGCGCCGCGCACAAGAGCTCATCGACAAGGTCGACGAGATGGGTGGGTCGGTCAACGCGATCGCCTTCATGAAGGGGGAGATCGAGGAGTCGGCGTTCGGCTACCACGAGCGCTATCGGCAGGCCCAGGACGTCGTGGTCGGCGTCAACAAGTACGTGACCGAGGGGCTCGAGGTGCCCGACATACTCAAGGTCGACCAGGAGTCCGAGGACGCCCAGGTCAAGCGCCTCGAGGAGTTCAAGTCCAAGCGCGACGGCGAGCTCGTGCAGCGGCGACTCGACGAGCTCCGCGAGGCCTCGCGCGGCGACGAGAACCTGCTCCCGCCCATCCGGGAGGCGCTGCGCGACCATGCCTCCCTCGGCGAGGTGTGCGGCGCCATGAAGGACGTCTTCGGCGAGTACCGGCCGGATTTCTAGCTCGCGCCGCGATGCTTCTGGCAACGGTGCGCCCCACCGGGGCGCGCCGTTGCAACCGGGTGCAGGCTGGAAGGAGTCTGGAGCGGTCGCTCGAATCCGTGCGACATGCCCGAAGTGAAGACAGGCCGCACCCTGGTCAAGTCGCCACCGGAGCTGTGGTCCGAGCTCTCGGACCCGGACGTCCTTGCACGTCACCTGGCGGAGTTCGGCGAGATCCGGATCACCCGGACCCAGCCCGAGTCGGTCGTAGCCTGGGAGGGCGACCATGCCAGCGGGACGGTCGAGATCCACGCCTCGGGGTGGGGTACGAAGGTGACGCTGACCGCGGTGCTGCGGGAGCTCGCGACATGAGCTTCCTGTCGCGCTGGTTCAAGCGCGGGAAGAAGGACCACGAGTCGACTCCGGAACCCACCGATGAGCACCGGGCGCCGCCGCCCACTGCACCCGCCCGCCGCCGACCACCCCAGCCGGCGGCGAAGGCGGAGCCCAAGCCGGCTCCCCGACCGGGCCCTCCGCGGGCTGAGCCGCGGCCTGAGCCCGCCCCGCCAGACGGCCGACCCCCGGTGCGCAAGCCCGAGTCGGCGCCGTCGCCGCCGCCCGCGGCGACACCGGAGACCATCGCCGCGCCGTTCACGCAGGAGCCCGAGGTGAGGCGCCTCGGGCTTGCCATGGACGAGCAGCGCGCGCAAGCGATACTCGAATCCGTGCTCGACGATCTCGGCACGGCGCACCACCGACCGTTCTCGCGCGGCTGAGCGCTCCCGGGCCTGGGCGACGCCAGCGCTACCTTGGTGCGATGGCTTCGTCCATTGCACCGACAGCGACCCTCAACGCATCCGAGCGCCGCGCGGTAGCCCGCTTCGTCGAGCTCCTGCGCGAGGAGCTGGGTTCGCGCCTGCTCGCCGTCTGGCTGTACGGCTCCCGTGCTCGAGGCGAGCCGCCGGGGCCGGACTCCGACATCGACCTGCTGGTGATCACCGATGGCGGACGAGCGGACGACCTCATCGTCTCGCGGCTGGCCTGGCGGGCAGCGGAGGAGGCGAACATATCGCCGCTGGTCCTGGCTCCGCGCACCTACGACCCCGCCCGGGTGGAGGACCGCCGCCGCATCCGCGCCTTCTTCTTCCAGGAGGTCGACCGGGACAAGATCGTCCTCTACGGGTCGCCATGAGCCCGCGCTCGGAGGAGTTCATGGATGGCGCGCGCGAGCGCCTGGCAAGCGCGCGCGACCAGCTGGTCAGCCGTCATCCTGAGACCGCCCTGTCCACGGCCTACTACGCGATGCTCTACGCGGCCCGCGCCGCGCTGAGCGAGGAGGATCGATACTCCCGAACGCACCGCGGTACGTGGGGCCTCTTCCGCGAGTTGTTCGTGCTCGACGGCCGCCTTCCCGCCGGCTTGCTGGAGGCGGCTCAGGAGGCGCAGAAACGGCGCGAGGACACCGACTACGACGCCAAGCCCATCTCCATGGAGGAGGCCGAAGCGACGCTCGAGGTCGCCGAGCGCCTGGTCGCCGCCGTCGACGCGCTCTTCGGGCGCTGAGCCCCTCAGCCGCCTGGTCGGGGCGGATACACTCCGCGCCGCGTGCGCGCCAAGTCGCCCGAGACCTACGAGGAGAAGCTCGCCCAGCTCCAAGAGCTGCGGGAGGCGGCGTGGCACGCCCCACCCGAAGCCGAGAACAAGCAGCACGACAAGGGCAAGTACACGGCCCGCGAGCGCATCGACAAGCTCCTGGACCCGGGGTCCTTTCAAGAGCTCGACACCTTCGTGCGCCACCGCACCACCGACTTCGAGATGGACAAGAACCGCCCGTGGGGCGACGCCGTCGTAACCGGCTACGGAACGATCGACGGGCGACGGGTGTGCGTGTTCAGTCAGGACTTCAACATCTTCGGCGGCTCGCTCGGCGAGGTCATGGCCGAGAAGATGTGCAAGGTCATGGACCTGGCCGCGAAGATCGGGTGCCCGGTGATCGGCATCAACGACTCCGGCGGCGCCCGCATCCAGGAGGGCGTCGTGTCGCTCGGGGCGTACGGCGAGGTGTTCGTGCGAAACGTTCGCTCCTCGGGCGTCATCCCCCAGATCTCGCTGATCATGGGCCCGTGCGCCGGAGGCGCCGTCTACTCACCGGCGATGACGGACTTCATCTTCATGGTCAAGAAGACCTCGCACATGTTCATCACGGGCCCCGACGTGATCAAGACGGTCACCGGCGAGGAGACGGACTTCGAGGACCTCGGTGGAGCCATGAGCCACAACACGAAGTCAGGCGTGGCGCACTTCGCCGCCGATGACGAGGATGCGTGCCTGGAGGACACGCGCTACCTCGTCTCGTTCCTGCCCCAGAACAACCTCGAGTCGCCGCC
>JBBSIW010000312.1:0-3247 GCA_038231895.1 Solirubrobacterales bacterium
GTCATCGAGCAGCCGCGCTGCATGAAGCGCGGCGACGAGCACTGCGTGATCGAGATCGCCTTCGCGGAGGACGGCGCGAGCGTGTAGCTGGCGGCTGGCTCGTGGCCTCGCCCGAAGACCAGATCGATCGCCTCGAGCGCCGTCTCGAGCGGGAACGACGAACGCGCCGAGAGGCCGAGCGCATCGCCGAGCACACGACCTCATCGCTCTACGATCGCCAGCGCGAGCTCGAGCTGCTCGAGGCCGTGGCCGCCGCCTCCAACCAGGCCTCGACGCTCGAGGAGGCGCTGGGCATCGCCATCGAGCGGGTATGCCTGCACACCCGCTGGCCGCTTGGACACGCCTTCCTCGTCGGGCCCGGAGGTGAGCTGGTCTCCTCCAAGGTCTGGCATCTCGAGGACCCCGGGCGCTTCCCGCACTTCCGTCAGGTCAGCGAGGAATGGACCTTCGCTTCGGGCGAGGGCCTGCCCGGGCGCGTCGTCGCCACCGGCAGGCCGGCCTGGATCGTGGACACCGAGCGCGACGAGGACTTCCCGCGCCTCGCCGCCGAAAGCGGAGTCCGCGGAGCCTTTGCCTTCCCCGTCCTCCTTGGCACTGAGGTGGTGGCGGTCATCGAGATCTTCAACGACCGCCCGACCGAGGTCGACCGCGGCCTCCTCAAGATGGCCGTGCAGCTTGGCGGCCAGCTCGGGCGCGTGGTCGAACGCGGCCGAGCACGAGAGCAGATCACCCACCAGGGGCTCCACGACGGGCTCACGGGGCTTCCCAACCGGCTGCTGTTCCTCGATCGGCTCACGGGTGCGCTGGCTCGATCGAGTCGCCATGGCGCCCTCACCGCCGTGCTGTTCATCGACCTCGACCGCTTCAAGGTCATCAACGACAGCTCTGGCCACAGAGTGGGTGACCGCGTTCTGGTCGAAGTGGCAAGCCGGCTGGACACGGCGATACGCCCCGGCGACACGATCGCTCGCCTGGGCGGAGACGAGTTCGTGATCCTGTGTGAGAACCTCGAGGATGAGCGCGAGGCGCTGCGCGTGGCCGAGCGCCTCCAGCTCCAGCTGCTGCGACCGTTCAAGGCTCAGGAGGGCGAGAGCCATGTCGTGACCTCGAGCATCGGAGTGGCGATTGGCGCCGCGGACACTGACGCCGAGGCGCTCGTGCACGACGCCGACGTCGCGATGTACCGCGCCAAGGACCTCGGGCGCGCCCGCCACGAGCTCTTCGACGCGGCCATGCGCGACCGCGTCCTCGCGCGCTTTCGCACCGAACGTGCGCTGCGTAAAGCTCTGGATCGTGGGGAGTTGCGCCTGCACTACCAGCCGATCGTGCGGCTGGCTGACCGTACTCATGGCGAGGGCGTCGAGGCCCTGATCCGCTGGGAGGACTCAGAGCGGGGCCTGGTCTCGCCGGCCGAGTTCATCCCCCTCGCCGAGGAGACCGGGCTGATCCTCTCGATCGGCGAGTGGGTCCTGGGCGAGGCGTGCCGGCAGGCCGCGGCGTGGCGGCGCGAGATCGGAGACGGCGCACCGCTGCCGATCAACGTGAACCTCTCAGCTCGCCAACTCGGCCAGGCCGACCTCCCGCGCCTCGTCGAACGCGCGCTCGTCAACGCAAGCCTTGACCCGGCTGACCTCGGCCTCGAGATCACAGAGAGCGCGCTGATCGAAAACGCCGAGGTTCCCGCCCGGACGCTGGCCGATCTGCGTGCGCTCGGCGTACGCGTCCAGCTCGATGACTTCGGCACCGGCTACTCCTCACTGAGCTACCTCCAGCGCTTTCCCGTCGACGGACTAAAGATCGACCGCGCGTTCGTCGCGGGCCTTGGTGAGCGGCCCGATGCCTCGGCAATCGTCGGCGCCATCGTGGCGATGGGCCACGCACTCGGCCTCACGATCGTCGCCGAAGGCATCGAAACCCAGACGCAAGCCGACGAAGCCCACCGACTCGGCTGCGAGTCCGGCCAGGGCTACCTGTTCGGCGCCCCGGGACCGGCGGCCGCCGCTGTCGCGATGGCCGCGGCCAGCGCGTGACCTCAGTCCTGGTTCAGCTCTGGGGGCAACGGAAGGCCGGCGGCCTCGAAGGCGCGCAGCATGGCCGACAATGGCGGCGCGGCCGTGGTGTCGGTGGGCGGCCCTTCGGCAGGTTGGCCCAGCAGCCTGCGGGTCAGGGCGGACCGGTCGTCGAGCAGTTCGTCGAGCGCCGCATGCACGTCGGCGACGGTCACCTGCTCGACGCCTCTCAGCGCGGCGCGTAGCGCGGCTTGGCGCATGAGCTCTTTGATGAACGCGCCGCTGACGCCGTCGGTGCGCTCGACCATCTCTGCTTCGGTGTCGTCATCGAGGCTGATGCCGTGAGCGTAGAGGCGCAGCAGGCGCCTGCGGGCAACCGTATCGGGGAGGGGAAGCTCGACTGCGAGGTCGATGCGTCCTGGTCTCGCCACCAGCGCGGGCTCGACGATGTCGGGGCGGTTGGTGGTGAGCAGGAACAGCAGGTCGGCGTCCTCGTCGAGGCCCTCCATCTGGTTGAGCAGCTCAAAGAGCACGCCCTGGTTTCCCAACGGCATCGTGCGCTCAGCTGCCACGAGGTCGACGTCCTCGAGTACGACGGTGGCAGGGGCGAGCTCATGGGCGATGCGCAGGGCGTGTTCGATGAGGCCCAACCCCCGGCCGGTGAGCAGGACCGTCGTGCGGGCGGGCATGGCGCCAAGCAGGTAGCTCACCGACAGCGTCTTACCGGTGCCCGGCGGCCCATGCAAGAGGACACCGCGTTTGACGTGATGGTGAGCGTCGAGCAGGCGCTCTGCCTGATCGGCAATGCCCACGGCCTGGCGCTCAACGCGGTCGAGTATTCCGTCAGGAAGGATGACGGCATCGCGCTCGACCCTCCGCACGCTGTGAAACTGCACGCCGACGGTGTGGTCTTGGCCCTGGTGCAGGGAGATGACCTTGCCGCGGTAGACGTTGTGCTCGCGCATTGCGGCCCGCAGGTCGCCGAGCAGCGCCGGGATGACCTCGGACTGCGGCGAGATCCCTTCCAGGCGCAGGTTGCCCCCGCCGAAGGGAGTCTGGCTCTTCCTGGATACGAGCGCGAGCGGCACGCCGTCACGGCGGGCGAGATACAGGCCCGTGGATATGCACTGCACCACGCGACCATCACCCACCTGCACGTCCGTGTACTGAACGGGCCCCATGCGGACCGGCCCGCCCGTCGCCTCGCCGGCCATCAGCTCGCTCAGGCCAACGTCCAC
>JBBSIW010000313.1:0-3220 GCA_038231895.1 Solirubrobacterales bacterium
GGCCCCCGGCTGGCCATCGAGGCCGGTGTGACGGCGATCGTGCAGCCGGGCGGCTCGGTGCGCGACCACGAGGTCGTCGAGGCTGCGGATGCGGCGGGCGTGGCGATGGTGTTCACGAGCCGCCGCCACTTCCGCCACTAGATCGCGCCCGGCCCGAGCTCTGCCGGCCGTTGGCGTTCGGGTGCTGCACTAGCCTTGGTTCGCCGGCGCAGGCTTGCCCAAGATCCTCTCGTGGCCGTCTCCACCCGAAAGCCCTCCGCACCCTCCCCGCAACTGCAGTCGGTCTATCGCCGGCGGCGGGCAGCTGCAGCGGGCGGCGCGGTGGTCGCCCTCCTCCTGCTCGTCTATGCGCTGACCGGAGGAGGCTCGGGCGGGCACCGGGTCGTGCAGCTCTCCGGCGAGAGTCGCGCCGCGGTCGACGCGGCTCGGCCCCTGGCCGCCGGACTGGATCGCCTGGTGCTCGGGGCGCCGCTGCCCTCCCCCGCCGAGCAGCAGGCGGCCGTCGGTCGCCTCATGGGGCTCGGCCTACCCGTGTTCTGCGCCGGCTCGCAGAAAAAGTACGTCGCGCTCACCTTCGATGACGGTCCGGGCCCCCAAACGCAGCAGGTCCTTCAGATCCTGGCGCGCTACGGCCAGCGCGGCACCTTCTTCGTCCTGGGCCGCCAGCTCGCCGAGCAGCCCGGCCTCCCCGCCGTCGAAGCCCGCGCCGGAGCCATCGGGGATCACACCTTCAGCCACTCCGACCTCACGAAGCTCAGCCCGGAGCAGATCGCGGCGGAGCTTGGCAACACCCGTCGAGTGCTCGAACACGCGGCCCCGAACGATCCGGTCACGCTGTTCAGGCCACCCTATGGCGCTCGCAACCCGCTCGTCGACGCAACCGCGCAGCGCCTCGGCCTCCTCCAGGTGATCTGGAACGTCGACACCCAGGACGCCGAGGGAGCGACGACGGACGAGATCCTCCAGCTCGCTCGCGAGGGCATACGGCCGGGGGCCGTGATCCTCATGCACGAGAACCGGCCCCAGACCCTCGCCGCCCTCCCCCGGATCCTCCGGATGCTTCGGAGTCGCGGATTTCGCTCGGTGACCGTTCCGGAGTTGCTCGCCCTCAACCCGCCGTCCGACCAGCAGGTCCGAGCGGGGTTCAAGGGCTGCGTGGACGCCGAGCGCGGAGGGTCGCGGGGGCTGACGCCGACGGGGGCCGCGTAGCCACTCGCAGCGCTAACGAAACGTTCGCAGCGATCCCGCGATGGCGAGCATCTGGTCGTTGTTGAGAGAGAGGGTGAGCGTGTTGGAGACCCAGTACACCGCCCGTCTCGTGCGCCAGGCGACCAGCCGCAGATGACCGCCGTCGGTGTACAGGAGCAATCGCCGGCCGTTGACGACCTGCGTGCCGCTCGGATTGTCGAGGATGGGCGGGTTCTTCCAACTCATCCCCTGCACCCCGTAGAAGTCTCCCAGCGAGCCCTTGTCGAGCACCATCCGGTAGGCGTGGTGCGGACGGCCCTTGAGGTCCTTGATGACGTAGGTGCGCGGGTTGCCGTCATAGGTCGAGCCGGCTAGCCGAAGCGTGGGGTAGAAGAACGGAAACGTCGCCTTGCGAGCGGCCACGATCCCCTGGTCCTGCCCGGCCGTTGCCGCGCGTTCGAGACCGCCGGGAATCTTCGTGCCGCGGTGACGCTTGCTGGTAGCCCGCGGCGGCCGAGGAGGTCGCTTGGGGTGTGAGACCGGGCTGCCGGCCACGTCCTCGTACATGAACTCCTGCCGGTTCTCCTCGAGCTGCAGCTGCGTTGCGGTGACGAAGGAGGGGCCCACGCTCGAGCGGAAGTGCACCTCGCGAATCGGGTGCCCGGCCGAGAAGGCGACGAGCTTGCCCAGCTCGATGAGGGTGCCGGTGCCGCGGATGTCGGTGTCGGCGTACTTGGCGAAGATCTTGACGAGCGCGTCGCGGTCGTCGAACAGCTTCTGCGCGCCGAGCTGGTTCTTGGCCTGACGCAGGAAGTCCTGCTGGCGCGCGGCGCGCACGATGTCGGTGTCCGCGTGGCGGTAGCGGACGTAGGCCAGCGCGTCGTAGTTGCAGAGCTTCTGATAGCCGGGTTGGATGTTGATCTGCGCGTAGGGACCGCCGGGTCCGAGGTTGTCGTTGAAGTAGCGGCGGTCGACGTCGGTGTAGATGCAGCCGACCCGGTTGACGGCGTGGCGGAAGCCGCCGAAGTTGATGTCGATGACGTGGTTGATGGGGATGCCGAGCTTCTCGCGAACCGTTCGAAGCGCCAGCTTCGTTCCTCCCTCCGCGTAGGCGTCGTTGATCTTGTCGCCGAACTTGGTCGTCCCGTTGGGCAGCTGAAGGTCGACCTGTAGGTCGCGCGGCACCGACATCAGCGCCGTTGCGTGCTTGTCGGGGTCGAGGCGCACGAGCAAAATCGTGTCCGAGTTGCCCGCCTTGCCCGGCTCGGTGGACCGGTGGTCCGAGCCCAGGATCATGATCGTCTGCGGCCCGCCGACCTCGGCTCGCGAAAGCTCCTTCTGCACGCCAATCGGCACGCGGCCCGTCCCGATGATCTTGGCGGCGTCGTCGACCTGGAGCAGCACCGCGGTAGCGGTCGCCGTGGCGCTGAGCAGAACCACGAGGAGGCCTCCGAGGAGGAAGCCCTTCCACATGTTCCAGGCTAGGCGTGGGGGATTTGGGTCATTCATGGGAACCAGATGTCAACGGCGCGTGACCCACATGTTTCCATCTTCGATGGCCGGACCCTTGAAACGGGCACCGATCGGTTCAGTCGTCTCGATCTCCAGGGCCTCCCGCTCGGCCATGGCGGGCGAACGTAGCGTAGGCTTCCACCCGCGGCGGCTCCCTACTCGGTCTCCGTCGGGGACCGGGAGTGTCTTGCCCACCAGGCACAACACGTAAGTCCTGGGGCTCTAGTGCAGTCAGGGGGAGCCCGACCGCAGCGAACGAGCGGGCTCCATGCCCGCTCGTTCGGTTCTTGGGGGCGTCGACGAGGCATCGGGCCCGCCTCGACCTCGTATGCAGAGAGCGACGTTCCACGACCCATGTTCATCTCGAGCGTCTTCGGTGTGGCGTCCGCTATGCGCCCCCTGGGGCTCGAACCCAGAACCGCCGGTTTAAAAGACCGGAACTCTGCCAATTGAGTTAGAGGCGCCTAGAGCACCGATTGTGACATGGCGGAATGAGCGCAGGATGTTGAGCACGCAGGAA
>JBBSIW010000314.1:0-3220 GCA_038231895.1 Solirubrobacterales bacterium
AGCAAGATCCGCCTGCTCTCCCACCGCGCCTACGGCTTCCACTCAGCCAACGCGCTGATCGCCACCATCTACCTGTGCTGCGCTGGCATCCACATCGACCTCCCAGGCCGATGATTCACCCCCGAACCGAGAGGAGAACCCAACTTCGGGCTGGTCAGCCAGGCTGGCGACTTCGACCACAAGGTCATCGAAGCCGTCACCAACGCCCAGGACGCGATCCTGGAGCGCGAGGCCGCCAAACGGTTCGCCGGCGCGGCGATCCCCTACGCGTCGCCGCGGGAAGCCGCCGCAGACCTTCTGGCCCTCGACCAGGCGGCCACACGCGACCGCATCCACGTCGACATCAGCAGCGCCGGCGACGAGCAGCTCAAGCAGCGCAAGATCACCATCGGCGTCTCTGATGATGGGTGCGGCATGACGCCAGCGCAGATGTCGACGACCGTCCTGCAGCTCGGCTCTCGGCACAAGACGGCAGCCTCTACCAGCAGGGTGCCTTCGGCCTTGGCGTCAAGAGCGCCTTCCGCAACGCCCAGGCCGCAGTGATCATCACGCGCCGGGCTCCAGAGATGACCAACCAACGCGAGGACCGCGTCGCGGTTGCAGGGCGTTATCTTATAGGCCTTATCGCCGAGAATCGAGAATGATGTAGCTCGATTCCCGACCATTGCCGACGGGCTTGTACTTCTCCGCCTCGAGGTAGATCCAGAGGCGTTTGGCCAGTCCGTCGAGCCGGCACTGAGTGCGCCAGTCAAGGTAGGTCACATACTGGTTTTCAAGCTGGCGCATGAGCCAGGGCGCCAGGCGGACCTCGTAGTTGTTCCCACGCAAACCCCCCGTGCGCGCTCCGTCCTCACGGGTCGGCGTCTCGACGAGAGCTCGGCCCGCAGGCGCGCCGGCAGGCGCTCGAGCGCTACGCGCGCTCGGGCTGAGCCGGTCCCGCGCGCACGGCGTCAGTGGTGAAAGGAGGCGCGCGTGTCGTCGGAGGGCTCGATGGCCCCGTGGCGCGCGAGGCGCTCGGTCGCGCTGCGCAGATCCTCCAGTAGCGAACGGGCGAGATCCCGTGAGAATCCGTTGCGGATGCAGATGCGCAGCACGGCCATGTCTTCGATCGCCGGGGGCATCGTGTAGGCGGGGACGATCCAGCCGCGGCAGCGCACGAGGTCGGACACGTCGTAGACGCTGTAGCCGGCATCGGGCGCGGCGATCGCGAAGGCGAACACCGGCAGCTCATCGCCGCGCGAGAGCAGCTCGTAGGCCCCGAGCTCGGCGATCGCTTCCGCAAGCCATCGCGCGGTGTCGCGCGAGGACTGCTGCACGCGGCGGTAGCCCTCGCGGCCGAGGCGCAGCAGGGAGTAGTACTGCGCCACCACCTGGGCGCCGGGGCGCGAGAAGTTCAGCGCAAAGGTCGGCATGGTGCCGCCGAGGTAGTCGACGTCGAAGACCAGCTCCTGGGGGAGGGCGTCGTGGTCGCGCCAGATCACCCAGCCCACGCCGGGATAGACCAGCCCGTACTTGTGGCCCGAGGCGTTGATCGACTGCACGCGAGCCAGGCGGAAGTCCCACTCGAGCTGGGGGTCGAGGAAGGGCGCGATGAATCCCCCCGAGGCGGCGTCGACGTGGATCGGGACGCTCACGCCGGTATCGGCCTCGAGGCGGTCCAGCCGCGCGGAGATCTCGGCCACCGGCTCATAGGAGCCGTCGAAGGTCGACCCCAGGATCGTCACCACCCCGATCGTGTTCTCGTCGCAGTGCTCCGCCGCGGCGTCGGCGGTGAGGTGCGGGGTCTCTGCGCTGACCGGAACGAGCCGCGGCTCGACCTCCCAGTAGCGGCAGAATTTCTCCCAGCACACCTGCACGTTGGCGCCCATCACCAGGTTCGGCCGGTCGGCCGCGACACCCTGGGCCTGGCGCCGCGCGCGCCAGCGCCACTTCAGCGCCATGCCGCCGAGCATGCAGGCCTCGCTCGAGCCGGTCGTCGAGCAGCCGGTGCCGTGGCTGGCGTCCTGCGCCCCCCACAGTGCCGAGAGCATGTTCACGCAGCGGCGCTCGAGCTCGGCGGTCTGCGGGTACTCGTCCTTGTCGATCATGTTCTTGTCCAGGGACTCGTCCATCAGCGCCCGGGCCTGGGGCTCCATCCAGGTGGTGACGAAGGTCGCGAGGTTCAGTCGCGCGTTTCCGTCGAGCATCAGCTCGTCGTGGACGATCTGGTAGGCGGTGTCCGCAGGCATCTCGTCCTCGGGGATCCGCAGGCGCGGCACCTCACCGATACCGCCTGGTTGGGCGAACTGCGGCCTGACGGCCACCACGTCACGGGCTCGGCAGGCGGCATGGTCGTGGAGCGCCATGCTGATTATGGGTCGGGAGGCAGCGAGCTCGGCGAGCGCTCAGGCGCCCGGCGATGCCTTTGCCTGTCGGCGCTCCGGGGAGATGTCAACGACGCCCCACACGAGGCCCAGACGCGCCAGCGATCGGATGACCAGCGCGGAGGGATCGAGCTCCCAGCGCCGCAGCCCATGGGCCGCAGAGGTCGGGAAGGCATGGTGGTTGTTGTGCCACGCCTCGCCCAGCGACAGGGGGGCGAGCCAGGCGAGATTTCGAGACTCGTCGTCGGTGGCATACCGGCGGCGTCCGAAGAAGTGGCAGAGGGAGTTGATGGCGAACGTGGCGTGGTGGAGCAGGAAGATGCGCAGCGGTCCGCCCCACAGCAGCGCCGTCAGCCCCCCGACCACCGATCCGGTCAAGGCCACGCCCAGGCCGAAGGGGACTGCCAGCCCGATGATCGTCCACAGCACGAACGTGCGGTCGATGAAGCGAATCACGGGGTCGTCGAGCAGATCCCGGGCGTAGCGCTCCTGATTGGCGAAGTCCGAGCGAAACAGCCAGAGGAGATGTGCGTGGGCCAGCCCGCGCAACGCTCCGCGCCACCCCCCGCCGTGCCCCACGTGCGGACTGTGGGGGTCTCCTTCGCGATCGGCGTGAGCGTGGTGCATGCGATGGTTTGCCACCCACTCGATCACTGGCCCCTCGACCGCCGCGGAGCCCAAGGCCGCGAGGAGGCCTCGAAGGAAGGGCCCGGTCTGAAAGCTGCGATGCGTGAGCAGACGATGGAAGCCCACCGTCACGCCGAGCCCAACCGGGACGTAGCAGACCGTGAGGATCACCAGGTCCTGCCAGTGCAGTGCGGTGTCCCAGGCCAGCCACGCCGCGAGGCCGACCGCGA
>JBBSIW010000315.1:0-3212 GCA_038231895.1 Solirubrobacterales bacterium
GCAAGCTGCTCGGGCAGCAGCGCAGCCATGTCCGAGGCGATGCTGTCGTCGATGGCTTCCGGGGCAACACGCCGAAGGTCGAGGAGGTCGTTCACCGCGGCAAGGAACCCAGCCTCCTGACCGGCCGCGACCGGGCCGACGCCGTCCTCGAACCATCGCGCCACCTCAGACCAGCGCCACACCCGCGTTTTCGCGTCGAGCTGGCCGGCCGGCGCCGGAAAATCCCCGTGGCCACGCTCCCCACGCGCTAGGAGCCGGACGCTTTCGTGGCTGCGTCCGACTCGGTCGGCTATCGCCGCGATGGTCACGAGGTCATCGGGCTCGACGCGCAAGATGGTCGCCTCCGGAAAGGCGCGCTGAATTTCTCGCAGCGCGCGCAAAACGGCGGTGGGAAACGAGGTGTCCTCGCGCTCGAAGTCGAGGTCGATGATTCCGGCCGCGTCGGGACCACCCAGCAGGGCGTCCTCCAGCTCGTCGTCCTGGTAGACACGCTCGGCGTAGTCGTCGGGCTCCCGTGCCTCGTGAATCTGGAAGAGGACGGTGAAGAGATGGGCGTGGCGGTCGGTCACTTGTGAGGACATCTCGCGACGAAGCGACGGATCTGGCGGGCGTGGACAGAGGCATTGCGTGGAGTGCCGCTGATCGACTTAGACCGGCAGTGGTCCGCGGGGCCGCCCGGACATTGCAGGATGCCCCAGTGCGATCGACGGGTCAGCACCGTAAAGCCTTGATCCTCAGCATGGCCCAACGCCGCTTCGACTTCCTTGCTGGGGTGTCGAGCTCGCATGCTACCCGGTCTGTTGGAAAAGTCCAACACTACTCCTTGGCCGATCGCCCCCGCGCAAAGCGCTTTGGCCCGCTCGGCTTTCTCACGGCTTACACTCCGTCGGCGCTCCGTGGTGACCAGGATGATCGATAGCGAGGCGAGGGCATAGCCGAGACGAACCCAGCGGCGGTCTGGCGGTCGGGTCGCTCGCCGCTCGGCGCGATCGTCGGGGCGGCGCTGGTCATGGTCGGCGCCGGTGCCATCCTGATCTCCACGTCCACGGGCCAGGAGCTGCGGGCCGGGCTGGTGGGAAAGGACGTGCCCGTCAACCAAGGTGCAGGCGACCCCGGTGACATCGCCTCTCACAACTCCCCGACCGTCGCCCGCAATCCGCTCGATAAGCGCAACCTGGTGGTCGCCAACCGGATCGACACGCCCAGGTACTCCTGCGCCCTTCACGTCTCAAGCGACGGGGGGGCGAGCTGGAGCCAGACGGCGATCCCAGCGCCTTCAGGCGAAGAGCCCAAATGCTACGCGCCCGATGTGACCTTCGCCGCCGATGGCACGATGTACCTGTCGTTCGTGACGCTGCAAGGAACCGGCAACGTGCCGCACGCCGCATGGATCTCGAGCTCCAAGGACAGCGGGCGCACGTTGTCGGCTCCCGTCAAGACGCTCGGGCCGCTCTCCTTTCAGGTGCGCCTGGTAGCGGACCCGACCGTGCCGGGACGGCTGTATCTGACCTGGCTGCAGGGCTCTTCCGTGGCGCTGTTCAAATTCTCGCAGGTCGGCAATCCGATTCGCTTCACACGCTCCGATGACGGCGGACGGACGTGGCGGGCACCCGCATCAGTCAGTGGCGCCTCGCGGGCGCGCGTCGTCGCTCCTTCCATCGCGGTGGGCCCGCGCGGAGCGCTCTACGTCCTCTACCTCGACCTCGGCGAGGATCGTCTCGACTACGAGGGCCTCCACCAGGGCCGCGGCGGGCCGCCCTACCAGGGCCGCTGGAAGCTCGTGCTCGCGCGCTCGCTCAACGGCGGATCCAACTGGGCGGAGAACGTCGTCGAGCCGCGGCTGGTGCCGACGCAGCGCTTCATCGCTTTCATCCCGCCGTTTCCCTCGCTGGCGGTCGACCGCCGAAGCGACCGGGTCTACGCCGCCTTCCAGGACGGTCGCCTCGGAGACCCCGACGTGCGCGTGTGGAGCTCGGGCGATCGAGGCGCGACATGGCGCTCCGCGCGCGTGAACGACACGCGCGCCCACGACCGCACCTCGCAGTACCTGCCAAAGCTCGCCGTGGCCCCCAACGGGCGCCTCGACGTCATCTACTACGATCGCCGCGCCGATCGCAAGGACGTGATCAACCAAGTCTCCTGGCAGTCCTCGCAGGATGGCGGCAAGAGCTTCGGACGCAGCCTACGGCTCAGCGCCCAGCGATTTGACTCCAGGATCGGCTTTGGCAGCGAGCGAGCCCTACCCGACCTCGGCAGCCGCCTGGCGCTCATCTCCACCAACTCCAGCGCCCTGGCCGTCTGGCCAGACACCCGCGCGGGAGTCGAGGCATCCAAGAAGCAGGACCTGCGAGCGGCGCTCGTGTCGATCTCGAAGGGCGGAGGCGCCGCGAGCTGGGTGCGGGACGGCCTGCGCTACGGCGGGATCGCCCTAGGGCTGGCCGGGCTGGTGCTGCTCGGCTGGTGGACGGCGGGCCCGGCGGCTCGACGTCGGCGGGCGGTGGCTGGCTAACTGTTATGGACGCTCGTTTGTCAAGTGTTCAGCACCGGATGCCCGCGGCGAGGGCGGGCATCGTGTCGGTTGAGGGGGCGGCGGGTCTGGCTGGTGCGCGACGCGCGGTCAGACTGTTATGCGCGGATCCTTGAGGCCGCAGGACCGGGTTTCGTCGTGAGAGCCCGCTGTCTAAGATCGAGCGTGGCCGCCGGGGCGGTTGCTCATAGTTAGATCGCGGATGCTCTCGCGCGTGGGTGGCCGGATGGTTCCCGCCGCCTCCTCAACCGACGTGGTGCGTGGGCCGGGTCAGTCGGCGTTTGCCAGTGCCCAGCAGAAGCCGGCGAGCTCGCGGGCGGCTGCGACCGCGACGATCGTTCGCCGCTTGCCGCGTTCGCCGTCGAGTCGGCGCCAGGTGCGGTGCAGGCGCTGCTGGGCCTTCCAGGAGATCGCGATCACGTGCGCGGGCTGGCCTTCCTGGCGTCGCTTGAGCGCTTGGCCCTTGGCCGGCGCGCGGCGGTAGTGCCAGGCCGCTTCGACGAGCAGGCGCCGCGCGTGGCGCGAGCCGGTCTTGGTGATCGCTCCCTGGCGGCGACGCTCGCCGCTTGAGTTCTCCGAGGGCACCAGGCCCAGGTAGCTCATCAGCCGCCCCGGGCGCTCGAAGCGCTCGAAGTCACCCACCTCGGCGCACAGCCCGACCGCTGAGAGCGTGTCGACGCCGCGC
>JBBSIW010000316.1:0-3208 GCA_038231895.1 Solirubrobacterales bacterium
AGGGTAGATCCGGCCCTCGCCCCCACGGGCAGCTCATTCGAGCGGCGGCGGCGCCTACGCCAGCTGCGACGGGCGCGCGACGCCGAGCTGGCCAAGCCCGGCGGCCAGTTGATCGCGCGGCGCCGAGACGGCGAGATCCGGGCGCTCGAGGCGTCACTGGGCCGCGGCGGCGCGGACGCGATGGGGGGCACATGCCCGAACTGCGGCCTGCACTCCCGCCGCGCCAGGCACTGCCAGGCCTGCGGGCATGCCCTTCCCGGCGCCCGGATGGCAGCAGTTCGCTCGATGTCGATTCCCACCGTGATCGCGGCGGTCGTCCTGATCGCGGGTGCCTTCCTGCTCGGCGGAATCCGCACGGGCCGCGAGAAGACACGCCGCGTGGACGCAGCGGCGGTCGCCGTGCCCGCCTACAAGAACGTGGTGGCCACGGCGCGCCGGCGCAACGTCCCCATCTATCTCGGGCAGGGCGACACCAATCCACTGCAGACGCTCTCGAGCCCCAATGCCGATGGTGCGCCGCTGGTCTTCCTCGTCAAGCAGCACGTGGGCTCCTGGCTCGAGGTCGACCTTCCGACCCGACCAAACGGAAGCACGGGCTGGATCCGCGCCTCCAATGTCACGCTCACCGGCCACGACTACCGGATGGAGATCGACCTCGGCAGTCACCGCCTCACCGTCTGGAACGGCCCCCGGCAGGTCGCGCGCGTTTCCGTGGGGGTGGGGCAGGCCGTTACCCCGACTCCTTCCGGGCGCTACTACATCACTGAGCTTCTCAAGCAGCCGGACGCCGAAGGCATCTACGGCCCGTGGGCGTTCGGGCTCTCCGCCCACTCGGATGTCCTGGACGAGTTCGCCGGCGCCGACGGGATCCTCGGCATCCACGGAACCGACTACCCACGGGGCATCGGGACCGATGTCAGCCACGGGTGCATCCGCATGAGCAACGCATACATCACTCGGCTGGCGCACAAGGTTCCGGTGGGCACGCCGGTCGATATCACGCGGGTGTGATGAGGTCTCGTTCGCTCGTCCTCGTAGTGACCGCCGCGCTCGCCGCGGGCGTCGCGGGCTGCGGGGGCGGGGGAGAGTCCAAGAGCCAGCAGGTGCCGCCGCAGTCCGGCCCGGGGGCCCCCGGCGCAAGCGGCGGTGCCGGGGGGGCGGGCGGCGCCGGTGGCACCAGTTCGATCGGGGGACAGGGCAGGCCAGGAAAGCCGGGCAAGCCCGGGGCCGGTGGTGGCGGTGGCGGCGGCGGTGGCGGTGGCGGTGGCGGCGCCTACAGCGGCGGGGGTGGCGGTGGTGGTGGGGGCCCGATCAGCACCCAGTGACGCGTCGCGCCTACGGACGAATCCGTTCGCAGGGCGCACGACAGCGGTCCCGGCCAGGGCCGCCGCTCCCGCGATCGAATCCCGGGCCCCCGGAGAGGAAGTCGTCGCCCAGCCCTCCGATCAGGCGGTCGTCACCGCTGTTTCCGAACAGGCGGTCATCGCCGTTGTGGCCGCTGAGCCGATCCCGGCCGTTGCCGCCGACGAGCACGTCGGGACCGGGCCCTCCGGTCACCTTGTCGTTGCCGGCGCCGCCGGAGAGATAGACGCCCGTCTGGCTGTGGCTGACGACGAAGTCGTTGCCGCCCTGTCCGTACAGGCGGTCCGCGACGGTGAAGCCGTAGTTGGTGAACAGGGCGTCGTCGCCCGAGCCCCCATAAAGCCGGCCGTCCCCCGAGAGATAGTCCAGCCCGGGCCCGCCGGACATGCGGTCGGCGAGCCCGTCGAACCCGCCCAGCATGACGTCGTCGCCAGCCCCGCCCCGGATCGTGTCGTGGCCAGCGTCGCCGCACATCAGATCATCCCCGCCGCGGCCGTCGATGACGTCATTGCCGCCGAGGCCGGAGATGATGTCGGTCTCGTCGGTGCCGACGAGGTGGTCGTTGCCCTCCGTGCCGACGATCGTCGCCACCTTGCCAAAGCAGCGCGTGGCGCCCGGCGCGATGGCTGGTAGGACCAGGCACGCGAAGACGGCGGCAGCCGAGGCGGCGGTTGTGAGTGTCTTGACCCTGCTCATACCAAGAACGCGTTCCGGCCAGATTACGTCATTTCATCCGCGCTTGGGCAGCAAGACGGGCTTGGCGCCTGACCCCCGCTGAGAGAACGGGGCAGGTGCGGTCGCAACCGAGATCGCCGTGCAGACCGGCATCCTGGCGCGTAGCAAGGGGTCAAGGGGTTTTCCGGCGTCCCCTTGGGGTAGGCACGTCGTGTGGCGCCTCCCAATCAACCAGGACGTAGCTCCGCGGGCGGCGCGACGGTCGAAACCGAGCAGGTCGGATCGGGCGTCTACCGGATCGCCGACGGGCTCGTCAACTGGTATCTGGTCGATGACGGTGGTGAGGTCGCCCTCGTCGATGCCGGGTGGCCGCGCAGCTGGCCTCGGGTGGAGGAGGCATTGCGCGGCCTCGGCCGCTCGCCCGGAGACGTAACGGCGATCGTCCTGACGCACGGCCACCCCGACCATCTCGGAGCGGCTGAGCGCGCCCGGCAGGCCTGCGATGCGCCCGTCCATGTGCATCGGCCCGAGGTGGGCCGTGCCACCGGCAAGGCGAAGGGGGCGTCGCCGTTCGCTCTCGTTCCGAGCCTGCTTCCGACCCTCTGGCGCCCCTCGGCGTTGGGATTCGTGCTGCACGCCACCGCGCGGGGCTTCATGAATCCGACCTGGGTCGCGCAGGCGGTGCCCTTCGACGCCGGCAGCCCGCTCGACGTACCCGGGCGGCTGCGGCCGATCGCGACACCCGGACACACGGAGGGACATGTGGCCCTGTTGCTCGAGAATCAGGGAATCCTGTTCACCGGGGACGCGATGGCGACCTACGACGTGCTCACCCGCGCCGAGGGAATGCGTCTGGTGCCCGATGCGCTCAATGCAGACCCCGCTCGTACTCGCCAATCGCTGGACGCACTGGCCTCGCTCGACGCCGGCACGCTGCTTCCCGGCCACGGTGACCCCTTCAAGGGGACACCATCCGACGCCGTCGAGCGCGCTCGCGCGGCGGACCACTAGAAAGACCCTTCCCATGAAGGTCTCGACTTTCGTGATCTCACGCCGCGGTGAGCGCTGAGGGTGTGGGGGCGGGCGTGATTTGTGGGTTGGTGGTCGTGGCGGGTGCTTGTGCGTGATATTCGTGGCGGATGAGCTCGCGGCGCAGTGCGGCGAGCATGTC
>JBBSIW010000317.1:0-3194 GCA_038231895.1 Solirubrobacterales bacterium
AGCCGCAGGCGGCCGTTGCACACGCGTTGGTGCAGCGCCCGATGCATCGGCGCTTGAGCCCAACGCCGGCTACTCGACCGTCGCCAGCTCCTTGCCGATCCCGCTGAACACCTCGGCGCCCTCCTCGGTCACGACGACCAGGTCCTCGATCCGTACGCCGAAGCTGCCGGGCACGTAGACCCCGGGCTCGACCGTGACGACGTTGCCGGCACGGAGCGTCGCCTCGCCGGAGGGGGCGAGACGCGGACCCTCGTGGACCTCGAGGCCCACCCCGTGCCCGAGGCCGTGGCCGAAGCGCTCGCCGTGGCCGGCGGCCGCGATCAACTCGCGGGCCACTGCGTCGACCTCGCGCCCACTGGGCCCGGGCCGGACGGCAGCCAGGGAGTCCGCCTGCGCGCGTGCGACGAGCTCGTAGACCTCCGCCGCCTGCCCGTCGAGCGCGCCCGTGGCGAGCGTGCGCGTGCAATCCGAGCAATAGCCGTCGAGCCGCGCGCCCCAGTCGACGACGACCAGGGCGTCGCGGGGAATGGCAACCTCCCGCGGCTCGGCGTGAGGCAGCGCGCCGTGGGCGCCCGCGGCGACGATGGATGGAAAGCTCGGTTCGGCCCCCCGGTGGCGCATGTAGTCCTCGAGCTCGAGCGCGACGGCTCGCTCGCTGCGCCCCGCCAGGCCGTGCTCGAGCATCGCGCGAAACGCCTCGTCGGCGAGCTGGGCCGCCGTGGCGATGCGCGCGAGCTCGTCTGAGTCCTTGACCATGCGCAGCTCCTCGACCAGTCCGCCCGCCGGCACCAGAGCCACGCTCTCCGGGACCGCCTCGCGCAGGCGGTCATGCTTGCGCACCGGCAGGTGCGCGTCGTCGAATCCCAGCCGCAGCGGGGCCCGGTCGGGCAGCGCTTGGGCCACCGTGGCGAGCAGCTCGCGCTCGCCGCGCAGCTGCTCGTAGCCCTCCACCTCGGTGGCCGCGCGCTCGATGTAGCGAAAGTCGGTGATGAACACCCGCGCGCCGTCGCGGCCGGCGCCGATGACCGCGAGACCGTTGGTTCCCGTGAAGCCGGTCAGGTAGCGCAGGTTCACAGAGTCCGAGACCAGCAGCGCGTCGAGCTCGCGCTCGACGATCGCATCGGCGAGACGCTCGGTTCGGGTCAGGAGAGCTCCTCTCTCAGGCGCGTCAGCGCCTCGCGATACCCCTCGAGGCCCTTGCCGGCGATGGTCGCCACGCACAGGTCTTCCACCACCGAGACGCGCCGCCACTCCTCCCGGGCCTGCACGTCGGAGAGGTGGACCTCGACGGCCGGCAGCCCAGCGAGCTCCAGCGCGTCGCGGATCGCCCACGAGTAATGGGTCCAGGCGCCGGGGTTGAGGAGGACGGCGTCGGCCACGTCCTCGAGGCGGTGCAGGCGCTCCACGAACTCTCCTTCGTGGTTGGTCTGAAAGAAGCTCAGCTCGAGCCCGAGCTCGCGACCGAACTCCCCCACCCGCACCTCGAGCTCGTTGTACCCGATCCCGCCGTACTGCGCCGGGTCGCGCCGCCCCAGCTCGGACAGGTTCACGCCGTGGAGGACCTCGACCCGATTGTGGCTGATCACTGCGCGAGCTCCGAGATGGCGCCGCGCAGATCCGCGTCGTCCACTGCGCAGCCGATGCGCGGGGCGCCCGGCGCGTCGAGCAGCACGAAGGGCACGGGGCCCTCTCCCCTGCGCTTCTTGTCCCGGGTGACGGCGACCGCGACGTCATCGGCCTCGACATCCTCGACGTGAGTAGGCAGGCCCCGCGCGCGCAGCAGGTCCGCGACCTCCTCGCGCAGCTCGGGCCGGCCCGAGAGCCGCAGCGCCGCCAGCAGGCCCAGGCCGACGGCCTCGCCGTGGCGGTAGCGGATGTACCCCGTGGCCGACTCGATCGCGTGGCCGACGGTGTGCCCCAGGTTGAGGACCTGACGCTGACCGGCGTCGCGCTCGTCATGGCACACGACCGCGAGCTTCGTACGCACGCAGGCCAGGATGGTGGCGGCGTCTGTCCCATCGGTCTTACCGGCACGCACGCGGTCCCACAGCTCGCCACCGGCGATCAGCGCCGTCTTGAGCACCTCGGCGTACCCGGAGGCCAGCTCGGGCGCGGGCAGGGTACGCAGCGTCGAGGGGTCGGCGAGAACGGCCGTGGGCTGGTGGTAGGCCCCCACGTAGTTCTTTGCCTCCGAGAGATCGACCCCGGTCTTGCCCCCGTAGGCGGAGTCGACCTGGGCCACCAGGCTGGTGGGCACCTGGACCACGGGAAGCCCGCGCTGGTAGGTGGCGGCGCAGAACCCCGCGAGGTCGCCGACCACGCCGCCGCCGAGCGCCACGACGTGGTCTGATCGCGTGACCCCGTGGCGCACCATCTCCGTCCACACGATCTCCGCGTGCGCGACGGTCTTGCTCGCCTCCCCGGGCATGATGGCTGCACTGCCCATGAGGGGCTCCAGCGAGCCGAGGTACCAGCGCGCCACGTTGCCGTCGGTGACCGCGAAGCGCCTGCCCTCCACAGGGTGAAAGCCGGCCTCGAGCAGGCCTTCCCCGACATAGGCGGGGTAGTCGCCCGACGCGCTCGTCGCCCAGGCCAGCTTCGTGCCCGCGGGCGCGTCATCACGTAGGGCGCGCAGCGCCGGGAGGGCACGGCGCACGAGTTCGGGATCGGCGTCGGCGGGCAGCACCGCATCGGCGCACGCCGCGTAGAGCGACCGCCGGTGGGCGTGGAGCTTGTCGAAGGCTTCGCGCGATTGCGCCAGCGGCCGGTCCGGCTGGCCGCCGACGCGGCTCCAGGCGGTGTCGGAGCCCACATCGAGCCACACCACGGTGTGGCCCTCCAGCGCATCGCGGACCGCCCGTGTCAGCACGCTGCCGCCGCCGAGAGCGACCGCAGCTCCGTCGGCGCGCTCGAGCAGGCGGGCGTGGAACGCGGCCTCGCGCTGGCGGAACGCCGGCTCCCCCTTGTCCTCGAAGTACTCGGCGATCGGCATCCCCAGCTCGCGCTCGAGCAGCTCGTCGGCGTCCACCGACTCCATCCCGGCATCCCCCGCAGCCCGGGCCGCGCTCGACTTTCCCGCCCCCATGAAGCCGATGAACACCAGCGCGCCGCTCATCTGCGCCAGTCGATTCGCTCTCGGTAGGCCTGCAGGGCGCCGCGCACGTCGTCGAGGTGATCGCCGCCGAACTTGCGGC
>JBBSIW010000318.1:0-3184 GCA_038231895.1 Solirubrobacterales bacterium
CCGCGGTCCCAGATCTGGCGCAACGCCCACCACACCGACTCGATGTAGTCGTCGTCGAGCGTGCGGTAGGCGTCGTCGAGGTCGATCCAGAAGCCGATGCGCTCGGTCAGGCGGTTCCATTCGTCGACGAGCGCGAACACCGACTCGCGGCAGCGCTGGTTGAACTCGGCGATGCCATAGCGCTCGATGTCCGCCTTGACGGTGATGCCGAGCTGGTGCTCCACCTCGATCTCGACCGCCAGCCCGTGGCAGTCCCATCCGCCCTTGCGCTCGACGAGGTGTCCGCGCATCGTCTTGTAGCGAGGGAAGATGTCTTTGAAGACCCGCCCGAGGACGTGGTGGGACCCGGGTGGCCCGTTGGCCGTCGGGGGGCCCTCGTAGAACACCCACTGGGGAGCTCCCTCCCGCCGGCGCAGCGACTCCTGGAAGACGTCGCGCTCGCGCCAGCGTGCCAGCACCTCCTCCTCGAGCGCGGGGAAGGAAGGCTGGCGGTCGACGTCGCGGTGGGGCTTGCCTGGCTGCGCCATGGCGTCGGATTCTAGGTTCCAGGCGCCGGGGCTCGGCGCTGGAGGTCCGCTAGGCGGTCTTGATCGGGCGCAGGCTCGGCGCCGGCGACGCCTTGCGAGGCATCTGCGTCTGCGCCGGGCGGCTCAGGGCGTCGATCAGGCGATCGCGGGCGCACAACGGCGAGGCACCGAGCGGGCAGACCGTGCTGGCGCCTGTATTCGGGAGCGCGCCGCGGTAGTCGAAGATCTCGATGGGGTGTGCGCCGCGACGCGTCGCGTACACGAGCCGCCCGAGGGTGTCCATGGCTGCTCGGCGGCCGGTGAGGACCACCGCACGGGGCGCCAGGGCGCGCAGCGCACGCGACAGGCGCGCGGGGTCGACCTCCACGCTCAGGCACAGGGTCTGCAGGCCGCCCCGGCGCAGCGCCAGCTCGAGCGCTTGGACGTGGAGCGCATCGAGGTCGAAGGGACGGGTGGCCTCGAGCACGAGCACGGCATCGGCGCGGTGCGGGGTGGCCGCGAGCCGCCGTGCGGACGCGAGCCATCCCGTCGCCAGGCGCCAGGCGAACTGGTGCTCGGGCGTGGACGTTTCCGCGCACGCCAGCGCGTCGACCGCGGGAAGCAGGATCTCCTCGACCGTCCGCTCGACGGAGCGCACGGCCAGGCTCTCCTCGAGCAGCCGCGCTGACCCTTCCTCGTCGAAGGCGGCCAGGGACGCACCCAGGCGCGCCGCGGTCGGGGGGCCTTCTCCACGGTCACGCGCGACCGAGATCGCCGAGGCGATGTTGTGCGTCTCGGAGAACGCCTGCCTGAGCGTCTCGACCTGAGCCAGATCGAACTGGCGGTGGCCGCCCGGCGTGCGGTGGGGGCGGGGGTAGTCAAAGCGGCGCTCCCAGCTGCGCAGCGTGCTCGGGCTCACGCCCAGCATCGCCGCCGCGGCATTAGTGCGCAACGTTCCCATGCGACGGTTATCGCGGGTAGCGGACCTTGTTGCAATGCTCGCAAGCGAAGCTGCAGTGCCGCAGGCGGCCGGCTTGACCCCCAATCAACCCGTGCGCCTGAGCGTCATCGCTTGCTGCTTTGCTGCGAGGCGCAGCTTTACCATTTGTATCCATGTCCAGTGTCCATGGTAATCTGTCTGGATGAGAACGATCGCCGCCGGAGAGTTCAAGCAAACGTGTCTGGGCCTCCTCGACGAGGTCGGCGTCTCCGGTGAGCCGATCCTGATTACGAAAAGGGGCAGGCCCGTCGCTCAGCTGATGCCGGTCTCGGCCCAGCACCTGGACGACTGGTCTGGAGCGCTTCGCGACCGGGGCTCGATCTGTGGGGACCTCGTCGCACCCGCAGTGGAGCCGAATGAGTGGGAAGCCCTACGCGGGTGAAGCTCCTGCTGGACACGCACGTATGGCTCTGGCGGCTGCTCGCGCCGGAGCGTCTGTCCGATGCCGCGGAAAGCGCCATCGCGGATCGCGACAACAAGCTCTGCCTGTCGCCCGTCTCGACCTGGGAGTCCCTGGTGCTCGCCCGCAAAGGGCGGCTCTCTCTCATGCCGTCGCCTGCCGAGTGGGTGCTCGAAGCGCTGCGGCAGTCCGCGCTGACGGCGATCCCACTCAGCCACGCGATCGCCCTGCGGTCCGAGCGGCTCGAAGGTCTCGACTCGGAAGACCCGGCGGACCGGTTCCTGGTTGCGAGCGCCCTCGAGCACGGACTCGCGCTGGTCACCGCGGATCGCGCGATCCATGCCTTCCGACCGCTCACAACCCTCTGGTAGAAGCGGCCTCACCAAGCTCGGCGAGCGGAACGCGTTCGATCTCACCCCCGAGGGCAGGGGAGCCCACTGGGACGAACAGCTGAGCTACGCATGACCGCTGGAGGTACGGCCCGCGTCAGAAGCTTCCCCCCGGCCAGGCTACGCCGGCGTAGCGCTCCACCACCGGGCCGGGCGACGGCGGGACGGTGCAGAAGAGGTCGCTGCGCACGATCGTCCCGGGAAAGATCCGCGCGAAGGGATCGTCATCCCACGCGACCGGTTCGCGGGTCACCGTGATGGCGCCGGCGTAGCGGGCCTCGTCGAGTGCCAGCGTCGTCAGGCAGATCAGGGCGTCACCCAACAGGGGGATCCACCAGGTGAGGGCGTCGCGGCGCACCTGCTGGATCTCGGGCTGATCGAACGGGAGGGCGGCGTCGGGGTCGGTCAGCGCGCAGACGTGAGCGTACGCGCCGGGGATCGCCTCATCCTGCACGCAGCGGCTGTCGACCATGAAGCAGCGCCCAGGCTTCTGTCCTACGTGCAGATCGCGACCGTCGAATGCCAGGTGGGCCGCGCCAGGCGGGAGATCGCCCATCAGGCCGCGAAGCCCTCCCGCACGACCTTCGAGATCGAGCGCATGTCCTGGCGCAGCTCCTCCATGGTGGGGCGCCCCCAGTACCAGTCACCGTCATACCTACGGTGGACCGTCAGGTCGGGGAGCAGCGTGAAGGCGATGGGCCGATACGGCCGGTGCAGTGTGTCGGTCTCCTCGAGGAGGTCCAGTCGTGGCAGCCATCGGCGTTCGGCGTCGGAGAGGAAGACGAACCGTGCGCCCAGCCCCGCGCGGAAGGCTGACTGCACCTCCGGAGGGTCAACGCTCACGACCACGATGCGCGCATAGGCGACCTCGAACTCGTTCTGCAGGGCG
>JBBSIW010000319.1:0-3183 GCA_038231895.1 Solirubrobacterales bacterium
CAACGACGCCGAGCGAGCGCAGGGCGTCCGCCAAGCGCCTGATGCCCTCGTCCACCTGCTCCGGCGTCACGCCCGAGTAGGCGAGGCGCAGCGCGTTCTCGGCCCCGTCGAGCACGAAGTCGGTGCCCTTGACGAACGCCACGTCGCGGTCCTTGGCCGCCTCCTCCAGCCGTGACACATCGGTGCCCTCGGGCAGCTCCACCCACATGAAGTAGCCGCCCTGTGGCGACGTGAAGCGCGCCTCGGGCAGCTCGCGCGTAAGCGCCGCGGCCAGCGCCTGCGCACGCTGCGCGAGCGCGGTGCGGACCGTCTCGATCGAGCGGTCGATGGCGCCGCTGCGACAGAACTGGTTGACGATCGACTGGGAGACCATGCTCGGGGAGATGTAGGTGCTGGTGGCCAGCCGGCGGATGTCGGCGATCAGGTCCTCCGGGCCGACCAGGTAGCCGACGCGGATGCCCGGGCACACGGTCTTTGAGAACGATGAGGCGTAGACGACGCGCTCGCTGTCGAGCTCGAGCATGCGCGGCAACGTCTCGCCCTCGAAGCGCAGCGCGACGTAGGGGTCGTCCTCGAAGACCAGAAAGTCGTACTCGTGCGCAAGCTCGAGCAGACGCTCGCGCTTTGGCAGCGACAGCGTGTAGCCGGCGGGGTTCTGGAAGTTGGGAATCACGTGCGCCAGGCGCGGCCGCAGACCCTGGGCCAGCAGCTCGCCCAGCGCCTCGACGTCCAAGCCGTCCTCCTCGAGATCGACCATGTGCACGTCGGCTCCACGCGCCTGCAGGGACAGCAGCGTGCGGTCGTAGGTGGGCCGCTCGGTGATCACGGGGTCGCCGGGCGAGACGAGGCGCTCGAACAGGAAGGCGTCCGCCTGCATCGATCCGTTGGTGACCAGCACCCGCTGCGGGTCGACTGAGTGCTGCTCGGCGATCCACTCGCGCAACGGCTGATAGCCCACGGCAGTCCCGTAGGAGAACGTTCCGCCGGGATCGCTGGAGAAGGCCGCCTGCGCGGCTTCGCGGAGCCCTTCGACGTCGATGATGTCGAGCGACGGCGCGCCGCGGGCGAAGGAGATGGGACCGGTCGTGCTCATCGGCCTAGGTTAATGCAGGTGCGTCCCGGAGGAACGAGTCTGGCGGCGGTGGGCGATCGGGTGCTCCGCTTGGCAACGGCGTGACTGACACGCGGCCGGGCAAACTTACGACCCCTCCGGAGCGGTCAACTGGTCCAGACGCTCCTCGACGAGACGGGCGAGGAGCGGTTCCAGATCGACATCTAGATGCTCGACCAGACGCTGGCCTATGACGCGCATCTCGTTATCGTCCAGATGGCCGACGGCACGCGGCAGCACGGCAGAGGCGTGCACCCGCACGAGGGCGTTGAGATCGACTGCCATCTCCTTCGATAGGCCGTACTTCGACTCTCGAACGGCGAGGTGGAAGAGCGAGGGCTCCCGCTGCTCACGAATCGTGGTTTGCTCGGTTGCGGAAAGTGTCTCCAGACGAACCATGCGGAGGCCGACGATCTCACGGAGCACATTGCGAGGACGATCCTGGAGCAGAAGGATCGGGCGGAGCTTGCCGTCGACCAGGAATGTCTGCTGAGCGTCGAGGCCCCGATGCCGTGCTTGATGGGCGAACGTTTGGGCGTCGGGCAGAGATGAGTGAGGGTGACGATCGCCATGCCACAACAGAAAGGGGGCCTCGGGGACGAACCCAACGAGCGCCCACACGATCGCGCCCCGTAGCCCGGGGGCGGTCGACTCGACCATCAGGCCAAGGCGCGGTCGAGCGAGGCGACATCGAGATCCGGCTCATCCGAACCTCGCTCGCCGAGCTCGTGAGCGGCTACGGCGAGTTCCGACACACGCATCTCGTACGGCTCGCGAGCAGCGAAGATTCGCCGGTAGCGCTCGAACAAGTCGAAGTCGTCTGGATGCAGGATGACGGCCTTGCGCCGATCGTCGCCGTACTTGCTGACGATGATCGCTTCACCGGCCTCAGGCTCCGGGAGACGCGTTTCGTTCGCCTGCACCTGTTTGGTTCGCATCAGCTCCATGTCGTCCATCTTAGCCCGAACTCGGACGGATATGCCAATTCTGGACCAGAATGGGTCGAAATGACAATGGTGGTCCTCATCGCTCACTACGGCCGATCTCATCGTCAGAGTCACTGGCCAGATGCGGCAGACGATCACGTTCTTCGGGCTTGCCCGCACGCGCTTCCGTGGCCGCACGGCACCGCCCTTGGTGGCGGAACATGGAGCCGAACCGCGTGAGCTACCAGAGCGGCGGGTGCACGCGCGAGGCCGGGGGCTCGCCGCCGGGCAGTGGGCGCTCCGCCGAAGCCGGCGGCTCGCCACCCTGCGGCGGAGACTCCACCGGTGCGATCGGCGGTCCGGCCGGCGCCGGCGCCTGCCCCACGTGCGACAGGGCAGCCCCGTACTCGTCCACCAGGGCGCGTGCCGAGCGCTCGAGGTCCTCGCGCAGCCGCTGGAGGTCGTCGATCTGGGCCGTGATGGCGCTGACCCGCTGCGCCGCGTACCCGACGATGCGCGCGGCTTCCTCCTGCGCCTCGGCGATGATGGTGCGCGCCTGGTCGGCGGCAGCTGCGGCCAGCGGCAGGTGGGTTCGGTCGGAGGTGTCCGTTGGCGCCGGCGGGGGCGGAGGCTCGGGCTCGGGCACCGCCGCCAACACCGAGAGCTCGTGCTGGAGCTCTCGCAGCTTGTCGTCCATCACCACCAGGTTGTCGGTGACATCGCCGTGCTGGCTCATGAGCAAGACGCTAGCGAGCTTCCTGGACGCGTCGCGTCAGTCGATCAGGCGCGCGCGTCGCCGAGGCTGTCGACTGCGATCTCCGCCACCTCGGTCGGGGTCCGGCCCACCCGCACGCCCCGAGCCTCGAGCGCATCCTTCTTGGCCGCCGCGGTGCCCTGCGAGCCCGAGACGATCGCGCCCGCGTGGCCCATCGTCTTGCCCGGCGGGGCGGTGAAGCCTGCGATGTAGGCCACCACGGGCTTGCTCACCGACTCGCCGATGTAGTCCGCGGTCCTCTCCTCGGCGTCGCCCCCGATCTCGCCGCACATGACGATCAACTCGGTCTCGGGATCCTGTTCATAGAGCTCGATCACGTCGATGAAGTCAGACCCCACGATCGGATCGCCGCCGATCCCCACGATGGAGGA
>JBBSIW010000320.1:0-3178 GCA_038231895.1 Solirubrobacterales bacterium
ACGCCGAGCCCCAGGCCGGCCAGCGCCAGCGCGAAGCCCAGCCGCCCCACGGCCTCGCCGACGATCGAGAGCCCGACCGGCTTGTAGGCGTGCAGGCCGCTGAGCACGCCGCGCTCGAGCGACAGCCACAGCCAGAGCACGGCGGTGGGCAGCACGGCGGCGGCGGCCCAGGACTCGTCGACGCTCATCAGGTCGGCCAGCTGATGGCGCAGCAGCACCCCGGCGACAGCCGCGAAGACGAGCACGATCGCGAGATGGCGCGCCCAGCTCGCCAGCGTCGCGCTCTGCTGCGTCCCGTGCCCCAGCCGCCCGAGCGCGACTTCGCGAGCTGCCGCGGCCTGCAGGGCCACGCCCGGCACCGCCAGGATGATCACGGCCGTGACCAGGCGGGCCAGGGACCCGTAGGAGGCGGCGCCGAGCACATGGGCGAAGGTGGCCACGAACGCCGCCTGCACCACGTTGGCGGTCATCGAGGCGACGGCCAGGCCCGCCGCCTTGGCGGTCTGCGAGCCGCCCAGCGCCGCGCCCAGCTCCCTGCTCCGAAGCCGCGAGGCGGAGCCGCCGCGGCGGGCCTGCGGCGTCGCCTGCTCCTCCCCGGGCTCCATCCCCGGACGGTATCGGAGCGCCTGGAGGGTCCGGGCATGACTCGCGCCGAGCCGAGCGCTACAGTCCTTGCCCTCATGGGCTCTGCACGCACAGCCGCCGTGCTCACGGGCCTGTTGCTCGCCTTCCCGGGCGCGGCCCTGGCCCAGAGCTCCCCGAGCCAGGGCGCCCAGGCGCCGGACACCGGGCAGAACGCTCCGCCGCTGAGCAGCTCGAGCCCGTCGAGCCCGTCGCCCTCGTCGAGTCCCGCGCCCAAGCCGGCGCCGCCGGCGGCCACGGCGGCGTCCGCCCGGCGGCTGCCGAGCACCGGAGCCGACGCGGGCATGCTCGCGCTCACCGGCGCCGGCCTCCTGCTCACGGGAGCCGGTTTGCGGTTGCGCCTGCGGGAGCCCTCCGCTCTTACGGGGTGACATCGCCGCCGCGCGTCGAGGAGACCGCCGGCGCGGCGGAGACCGAGGCGCTCGCCGCCCGGCTGGCGGCTGGCCTGGCTGCGGGCGACGTGGTACTCGTGTCCGGCGAGCTGGGGGCCGGCAAGACGACGTTCGTGCGCGGCGCCTGCCGGGCCCTCGGCGTCGAGGGTCCTGTGACGAGCCCCACGTTCACCATCGGCAGCCGCCACCGGGGGCGGGTCGCGGTCTCCCACCTCGACCTCTACCGGCTGGCGGACGGCGCCTACGAGGATCCGGCGCTGCTGGCCGACTACCTGACCGCCGACGCGGTGGCGTTCATCGAGTGGCCCGAGCACGCGCCCTGGGCCCTCGAGCAGCCGTCGTTCGCGGTCGCGCTCGAGCATCTCGGCGGCGACCGTCGGCGGATCACGGTCACGTGAGGATCCTGGCCTTCGACACCGCCACGCCGGCCACGGTGGTGGTCGTCCGTGGCCCGGACGGCACCTGCGTCGAGGCGCGCCACGACCCGGTGCCCGGCGAGCGGCCCGGCCACGCGACTCGACTCCTCCGACTGGTGCACGAAGCGCTGGCCGACGCCGGTCTGTCACTGGATGACGTGGAGCGCATCGGTGTGGGGACGGGCCCCGGGTCGTTCACCGGCCTGCGCATCGGCGTGGCTACCGCCCGTGGCCTGGCGCAGGCACTCGCCGTTCCCGTGGTGGCGGTGAGCACCCTGCGCGCCCTGGCCGACGGCGCCGCCGCGGAAGACCGGCCCCCCCACCCTGCCCGTCCGGTGCTCGCCGTGGTCGATGCACGGCGCGGCGAGGGGTTCGCGGCCGCCTATGCAGGGGCCGACGAGCTGCTGGCGCCGGTCGCCATGACGCCCGCCGCGCTGGCGCGCGCGGTCGCCGGGCTGTCCGCGGCCCCGCTGGCGGTTGGTGACGGCGCGGTACGATTTCGGGCAGATCTGCAGTCGGCCGGGGCCGCGATCCCGGCGGACGACTCGCCGCTGCACCACGTCGCCGGCCGACATCTCGGCGACCTGGCCGCCGCGGGCGACGCCGCCGGGCTCGACGCCGTGCTCCCGTTCTACCTGCGCCCCCCCGACGCCAAGCGCCCACGACGGCAGCGCCCGTGACCTACACCCCCTACTACATCCGCCGCCTCTCCTACTCCGACCTGCCCCAGGTCATCGCCATCGAGCGGCGGTCGTTCCCGACGCCGTGGTCGCTGGCCATGTTCGTGCTCGAGCTGTCCAAGCCGTCGGGCATCTGCCTGACCGCGGTCCGCGACGAGGCGCTGATCGGCTACCTCGTGTGCTCGCGCTATGACCGCGTGTGGCACATCATGAACGTCGCCGTCGACCCGTCCAAGCGCCGCCAGCGCATCGCCACCGAGCTGATCACCCGCCTGCTCGACCGCGTGGACGACCCCAGCGCCCAGTACACGCTCGAGGTGCGCTGCTCCAACGCCGAGGCGATCGCCCTGTATGAGCGTTTCGGGTTTCGCTCAGCCGGCCTGCGTCGCCGCTATTACCAGGACAACGGCGAGGATGCCCTGATCATGTGGCGCACGCCGGCCACCCTGAACGGATCCCTCGACGACGTTCCGGGCGCCGCCCGCGTCGACGCCTGACGCCCATGATCCTCGCGCTCGAGACGAGCTGCGACGACACCTGCGCCGCGGTGGTCGATGCCGCGGGAGCGATCCACTCCAACGTCATCTCCTCGCAGGGCGTCCACGACGCCTACGGAGGGGTCGTGCCCGAGATCGCCTCACGCCATCACGTCGAGCTGGTCAATCCCGTGGTCGACGATGCGCTCGCCCGTGCCGCGGTGGGCTGGGATGATCTCGACGGCGTCGCGGTGACCCAGGGCCCGGGCCTGGTGGGCGCGCTGCTGGTCGGCGTGCAGAGCGCCAAGGCCCTGGCCGCGGCGCGGCGGTTGCCGCTCATCGCCGTCGACCATCTGCAGGGCCACGTGTCCGCGGCCTTCCTGGCCCCCGACCCCATGGCCCCGCCATTCGTGTGCCTGATCGCCAGCGGTGGGCACACGCTGCTGGCCGAGGTGCGCGACCACGAGGGCTACCGCCTGCTCGGGCAGACCCTCGACGACGCCGCCGGCGAGGCGTTTGACAAGGGGGCGCGCATGCTCGGCCTGGGCTACCCGGGCGGCCCGGCGCTCGAG
>JBBSIW010000321.1:0-3132 GCA_038231895.1 Solirubrobacterales bacterium
CCGTGCCTTCCATCGCGCGCAGGGTAGAGGATGGGGCTAGGTCGCCTTGCCGCTCGCCGCAGCAGCCGCCTCGGCCGCCGCGAGCTGCTCGTCGACCAGGGCCAGGCCGGTGTCCCAGAACCCGGGGTCGGAGAGGTCCACCCCGACCAGACGGCCGAGCTCCTCGGGCGCCATCGACCCGCCCGCGGAGAGCAGCGCGAGGTACTGAGGCACGAACGCCTCGCCCTCGTCGAGGTAGCGCCGGTAGATCGAGAGGGCGAGCAGCTGGCCGTAGGCGTAGGCGTAGACGTAGCCGGGGCTGCCGATGAAGTGCGGTACGTAGGACCACCAGGAGCGATACCCGTCGGTGACCTCGACGGCATCTCCGAAGAGCTCCTGCTGGCTGGCGGCCCACACGTCGCCGATGCGCTCCACCGAGAGCTCGCCCTCCTCTCGACGTGCGGTGTGTGCGCCGGCCTCGAAGCCGTTCATGGCCACCTGGCGGAAGACGGTGGCGATCGATCCCTCGAGGTGCTCGGCGAGCAGGCTGAGCCGTGAGCCGGGATCGTCGGTCTGCTCGAGCAGGCGCCCGAACACGATCTCCTCCCCGAACACCGACGCAGTCTCGGCCAGGGTGAGCGGCGTGTGCTGATGGAAGATGCCCTGCGGCGCCGCCAGCGCGGCGTGCAGGCCGTGGCCGAGCTCGTGGGCCAAGATCAGGACGTCGCGGCGCTTGGCCGTGTAGTTGAGCATGAGGTAGGGATGCGCGGCGGGCACCGCGTAGGCGCAGAACGCACCTCCGCGCTTGTTGGGGCGCACCGGGGCGTCGATCCAGCCTTCGTCGAAGAAGCGGCTTGCCACCCGCCCGAGGTCGTCGGAGAAGGCGGTGTAGGAATCGAGCACGAGATCGCGCGCCTCCGGCCAGTCCACCGCGGTGTCGTCGTCGCCGATCGTCGCCGCGCGGTCATAGTCGGCGAGGCGCTCCAGTCCGAGCAGCCGCGCTTTGAGGCGGTACCAACGCTGGGGCAGGTCATAGCGGGCCCGCACGGCCTCTACGAGTGCCTGCACCGACTCGTCGCTGGCTTCGTTGGCCAGATTGCGGTCCGACAACCAGGTCGGGTAGCGGCGGAGGCGATCGTCGACCGACTTGTCATAGAGGAGCGTGTTGAAGATGAACGCTCGCGTACGCAGGCCGGGGGCGAGTGCCTCCGTCACCCCTTCGGCGGCGGCGCGCCGCTGCGCGCGATCGGGCGAGACCAGGCGCGCCAAGGCCGCGTCCAGCGCCACCTCCTCGGACGCTCCCTGCAGGCGCACCTTGATCGCGGAGGTCTGCTCTTCGAACAGCCGCGACCAGGCGCTGCTCCCGCTCACCGTCTTCTCGTTGACGATCTTCTCCTCGGGCTCGGAGAGCAGATGCGGCCGGTAGCGCCGCACTCCCCGCAGGTGGTGGCGGCAGAACTCCAACCCCTCCGCGCCCAACAGCTCCTCCGCACGCGTGTCATCCAACGCGGCCCACTCGAGCTCGAAGAAGAGCAGGGCCGTCTCGATCGCGGTGCCCCGCTCGGTGACCAGCTGCATGAGGGCGCCGCGCTCGGGGTCGGCGGTGTCGATCGCAAACCCGAGCGCGGCGTAGTTGCCAGCCCGGGCGACGAGCTCGCTGATCGCCCCGAGCTCGGTCGCGGCGTCGCGCAGGCCGATGCCTTCGAGGTCACCCAACTTGCCGGCGTGGCGCTCGGCGAAGGCATCGGCGCGGCGGTCCGCCTCGTCGAGCAGGGCAAGGGCTCCGGCGTCTCCGGCTCCCTCGACGAGCGGGCTGAGGTCCCAGGCGACCTGCTCGACGTCGTCGGTGCGCTGGCCGGCGGTGCTCGGGGCCTCGGGCATCCGCGCAGCTTACGCGCCCGATCGCTCGGCGATAGCCAGCGCCACTCCCGGCCCGGCAACCCCCGTCGCCGGGGCCCCGAGCGGTCCCAGCTCCCAGCCCGTCGCCTCCCGCCGCCAGGCCGCCGCGAGCTCGAGAACGTGCCAGCCCGCCAGCTCACGCACGCCGTCGAGGTCGTAGACGCGCTGGAAGTCATCGACCGAGGGCACACCCAACGGGACGGTCAGCACCAGCCGGCCTCCCGGACGGACGCGTTCGCGCGCGTCGGCCAGCGCCTCGAGGTCCAGGCGGCGAGCGGGCTCGGCGGCATCGCCGTAGTGCCCGAGGCCGAAGTGCTCCACCGCCGAGAGCGCCAGCGCGGCGTCGAAGTCGCGGTGCTCGGAGGGCAGCTGATCGACGGGCGCCGCCACCGTCGTGAGCCGGGGATGGTCGATGGGATAGCCCCGCGGGTCGACCACGGTCACCTCGCAGCCCAATGAAACGAGCGAGAGGGCGACCTGGCTCTCGGCGCCCCCGATGTCGAGTACACGGGCGCCGGGCGGAAGGTCGGCCAGCGCCCGAAACGCGAAGGGCTGCTCCACGATGCGCTCGTTGACCTGGGCCACGCGGACCTCGCCCGGGCGGTGCTCGAGCGCGATCGGCGGGTTGAACCACAGTCCGGCCTGAACGGCGAAGCCGTCGGGCCCGGAGGCGAGGTCGATCAGCCGCGCCAGGTTGAGGTGCAGGCGCTCCAACTGCAGCGGGGCGGGTGCCTGGAGGTCTTCTTCGGCCAGCTTGCTCGGGTGCTCGGGCGCCGCCCGCAGCGCCTCCTCGGCGAGCGTCTCGATGCGATCGAGGCGAGCGTGCACCGGCTGGCGCGCCCCGTGCCCGCTGCCGAGGCAATCGTCGATCTCGTCGACCGCCCAGCGCACCCTCGTGTCGAGCACCCGCCGCGCGGGCCAGCCCGCGGCGCGCCTCAGGCTCGCAGGAGCCGTTGCGTGGGGCCGATGGCCGTGCGTGAGGGCACGCCGAGCCACCATGCCCGGGCGGGCCAGGATCGGATGGCGGTGTAGGTTGAAGGAGCATGACCAAGACCATCGTCGTCCTGGGAGCCCGCAACCTCGGCGGTGCCATCGTCGATCACTTCGGCGAGTGGGGCTGGAACGTCGCTGCCGTCGCCCGCAGCGACGACACCCTCGAGCAGGTCAGCGCCCGCGGCGCCCGCGCCTTGCGCGCGGACGCCTCCGACCCGGTCCAGCTGGCGGGCGCCCTGGCGCAGGCGCGCGAGGAGTCCG
>JBBSIW010000322.1:0-3126 GCA_038231895.1 Solirubrobacterales bacterium
CCACCCGTAGTACTTGCGGTAGATCGCGAGGATCGGCAGCACGATCAGGTCGGCGAAAATGAAGGCCATGACCCCGGCGAAGCTGATCCCGCCGCTCCACAGCACGGCGGCCAGCGGCACGTTGCCCACCGAGCAGACGAACGAGAGCACGGCGATGATCGGTCCGACGATCACGTTCTCGATCGTCCGCAGCGCTGCCGGAGCGTCCTTGATGAACAGGGCGTTGAAGAACTCGTTGCCCAGCAGGCCGATGAAGCCGGCGAGCAGGAAGCCCAGCCCGACCTCCTTGTAGAGCATCTGCCAGTCACCGCGAAAGTTGTGCGCGACGTCCGACCACGCCGAGGCCGAGGTCAGGCGCTCGCGCCAGGTCATCGCCTCGCCGGCCATGTGGTGCTGGTGGCCTGTGTCCGCCGCCAGGGCGTGCTCGCGGGCCTGCTCCTCGAGGCGCGGAGAGACGAACAGCCGCAGCATCGCGCCCATCAACACGATCATCACGATCCCGCCGAGGTACTCCGCCAGCGTGAACTGCCAACCGATCAAGATCCACAGGACAAGCCCCAGCTCCCACACGAGGTTGGTGGAGGCGAACTGGAAGGCCAAGGCCGACGCGGCGGAGGCGCCCTTCTGAAACAGCGACTTGGCGATCGCGATCGCCGCGTAGGAACACGACGAGGACGCGGCACCCAGGCCGGTGGCCTTCGCCACGGGTACAAAGCCGCCGCCCGAGAGCGCCGCCTCGATGCGCTGCCGCGGGACCCAGGCCTGGACGACCGCTGAGATGGCAAAGCCGAGCACCAGGGCCCACCAGACCTCATAGGCCATCAGGAAGGCCTGCTCGAAGCCCTTGCCTAACTCAGAGATCACATCACCCATCGCAGTCTTCAGGTTATACCCCTTCCAGGTATGGCACACTCCAGCCATGAGCCAGAATGCGCCAACTCCCACCCGCGGCTATACGGCGACCAAGCCCCAGCTCTTCAACCGCCTCGCGCGGATCGAGGGCCAGGTGCGCGGCATCCAACGCATGGTCGACGAGGAGCGCTACTGCATCGACGTGCTCACGCAGATCGGTGCCATCCAAGCCGCCTTGGACAAGATCGCGCTCGGACTGCTCGACGATCACGCCCGGCACTGCATGCAAGGCGAGGCCGAGGGCAAGGGCGCGACCCCGCCGCAGTCGAAGGAGCAGGTCGACGAGCTCATGGGGGCCGTGGGCCGCCTGCTTGGTCGTTGAGCGACAACGAGGCTGACCGTCGCCCGACGGGGCGTCATCATTGCGCCCCATGGACCGTCCGCTCGTATCGGCGATCGTCGTCGCGCACGACTCGGCGGAGGTGCTCGCGCCGTGCCTCGCCGCACTGGCGGCCACCGACTACTCCGCTCTGGAGGTCCTCGTGGTCGACAACGCCTCGAGCGACGACAGCGCGCGGATGGCGAGTGAACATTCCGGCGTCCGCGTGGTGGCGGCCGGAGAGAACCTGGGGTTCGGCCGAGCGTGCAACCTGGGCGCCGCATCCGCCGAGGGGGACGTGCTCGTCTTCCTCAACCCCGACGTCGTCGTGACTCCCGGCTGGTTGGGGCCGCTGGTCGAGCATCTGCGCACCGAGTCCGACGTGGCCATCCTCTGCCCCACGACCGTCGGACCCGATGAGGACGTGGCGCCGGTGGCGCGCCTGGAGGACTGCCCCAACCTCGCGGGCGCAGCCATGGCCCTCGCCAGGCCGATGTGGGAATGGCTCGGGGGCTTCGACGATCAGATCTTCCTCTACTGGGAGGACACCGACCTGTGCTGGCGCACGTGGCTGGGCGGGCGCCGCGTCGTAAAGGACCACGAGTCGATCGTCTACCACCAGCGCGGGGGCTCAGGCGGTGGTCTGCGCTGGAGCGCGGAGCAGGTCAAGAACGGGCTCTACGTCCACCTCAAGCTCATGCCCTGGCTGCGGACCGCGCAGTTCGGCGCCCGCATGGCCGCCAAGACCGCTCTGCGGCTGGCCCAGCAGCGCGACCCGGCGCTGCTGGGCGCCTGGGCCTGGAACCTCACCCACCTGACCGACACGCTGCGGCGCCGCCGCGAGAGCCTGGCCGGCGTGCCCTTGGCCCGCCGCCGGCGCCTATTGGCCCTGCAGCGACTGCACGCGCAGTGGCAGTCGCGGCCCGAGGCCCTTCCCTTTTCTCCGCGCGGCGTCTAGAACATGCGCCTGCGACGGCGGCGGGGCGCGGCGGATGGCCGCGGCGGCAGCGCCGCGCCGGCGAGGATCGCGGCCGGGACCGCCTCGGTCAGCCACTCGGTCTGGGCGCCGATCTCCGGCACGGTGCGCTGCGCGGTCTTGAGCCGCGCGCGAATGTCCGGAGTACGGCGGCGGACATCGTGGGCATCGGAGGACACGTTGTGCACGAGGCCTTCGCCCAGCAGCTTGAGCGCAAAGGCCCGGACGCGGCGCCCGAACTCGCCGCTGATCGAGCCAGCGCTCACGGAGCACAGGACGCCAGCGTCGACCAGCCGGGCCAGCCGATCGGGCTCACGTTGGAACAACGGCGAGCGCTCGGGGTGCGCGAGCAGGAGGTCCTGGCCCTGCATCCGCAGCCGGTAGGCGCGGGAGTCGAACTCCAGGCCGGTCGTCGCGTACGGGCTCTCGAGCATGAGGTAGGGGCCGTCACCGAGCTGGACCGCGAGCCGATCCTCGGCACCGAGATCGTTGAGCCGGGTCAGCGCCACCTCGCCGCCGCACCGCAGCTCCAGCTCGACCCCCTCGGCCGCGAGCACATCGGCCAGCGCGCCGACGGCGTCGCGGATCGCGTCGGGTTGGACGTCGTAGACGTGGTCGATGTGCGGAGTGGCGACGATGGTCCGGACGTCGGCAGCGACCGCCGCACGGGCGAGTGCGACCGAGCCCGCCATCGTCTCCGGCCCGTCGTCGAGCCCGGGAAGGATGTGGTTGTGGAGATCGATCACCGCTGTCAGAACGGCGGATAGGGCATGCGCACGACGAGGAAGAACGCCGTACAGGTCAGGGCCGCGCCTTGCAGGCGGCGATCGCCTCCAAGGGCGGCGAACGGCAGGAGCCACAGCACGTACCACGGCATGGCCCAGGCCAGCGCGAGCAGCAGGGCGAGCATCGCCCAGCC
>JBBSIW010000323.1:0-3121 GCA_038231895.1 Solirubrobacterales bacterium
AACAGCGTCGCGTTCTCGGGGCGCATCGGCGCGCGGAAGTTGCGCCCGGGCAGCTACCAGGCCACCCTGACCGCGACCGACGCGGCTAAGAACACCTCCAAGGCCAAGACGATCACCTTCAGCATCGTCAAGCGCTAGACGGCGCCAACGCCCCTGCCGGTCCTCATGCGCCGGCAGGGGCGTGGCGTCCCGTGTCTTTCGCTCGAAGAAGGCTAGATCCTCATGTCCACGGCGACCTCGTACATCTCGACCGAGGTGCGCTGACCGAAGCCATCGTCGGGCGGGCTCATCTCGTTGAGGACCTCGTGGCCCTTGCGCATGTCCTCCTCGGTCTCGAACAGGGTGATCGCGCAGCCGCGGCCGTTGTCCGGATCGATCAGCATGAGAAAGCCGATCGCCGGCACCCCCTCGGGCGGTCCCGAGGACGCCTGGGAGTTGATCTGCTCGGCGCTGCGACGCATCGCGTCGCCCTGCGCCCCGTCGAACCTCGCCACTCGTGCGTGCATGGCCACGCTCCTTCCAGTTGGTTGAGACGACCCTACGCCGACGGGGCCAGGGGCTGCAAGCTTGCATGTCCTCGCAGCCCGCGTCTGGCAGTAGGTCGTGACCGAGATCGTCGCCTGGGCGGGGAGCGGCTCGGGGCGTGATGCGGCCGCCACGGCCTCGGCGCGCACGCTAGCCTTGTCTTCATGCCGACGCTCGTGCTGGGTCCGCCGCCGCCCGAGCTGGAGGCGCTGATCGAGCGCCGCCGGCGCGCGGGCGCGGATCGATTCGACGAGGTCTGGGAGGGCGTCCACCACATGGTTCCTGCACCCAGTGACGCCCATGCCCTCGTCGAGGCGCAGCTCGTCGAGCTGCTCGCCCCCCGGGCGCGGACTGCCGGCCTGGTCATGAGCGGGCAGTTCAACCTCGGCGAGTCCGAGCACGACTTCCGCGTCCCTGACGCCGGCCTGCACCGCTCGGGTGGCTGGGGCGTCTGGCAGCCCAGCACGCCGCTGGTGATCGAGATCCTCTCCCCGGGCGACGAGAGTCAGCGGAAGCTCCCGTTCTACGCGAAGCGAGCCGTGGACGAGGTGCTGCTCGTCGACCCCGTCGAGCGGACCGTGCAGTGGCTGGCGCTCTCGGGCGGCGAATACCAGCCGGTCGAGCGCAGCGGCCTGATCGACCTCGGTGCCGCCGAGCTGGCGGCGCGGATCGAGTGGCCGTAGGTCAGCAAGCCGGCAGCTGCTCGTTCGCGTCCACGAACGCCTACACACTTCGTTGGATGAGTCGAGCCTCGCCGAGGGGGCGACCCTACCGCCGAGCCGCCTAGAATGCCCGGATGCGCCGACGGATGAGATCCGCGGCCCTGCCCGTCCATCGGCACTCGCTGCTGCAGCTCGTCTTGGACGCGGGGTTGGTCGCGCTCGCCTACTACCTGGCCTTCCGGCTGCGCTTCGACGGCGGTGTGCCCGATCGCTACGAGCGGCTGCTGGAGACGACGATCGGGCCGGTGGTGGTGGGCACGGTTGGGATCTTCGCGGTGTCGGGCATCTACCAGCGATGGTGGCGCTTCCTCGGCCAGCGCGACTACGAGCGCCTGCTGCGCGGCGTGATCATCGCCACCGTGCTGCTCGTCGGCGTGGTCGCGCTCGTGCATCCGGTGCGCGTGCACACCCGGCCCGTGAGCACCATCGTCGGCCTTCCGCTGGGCGTGGCCGCCCTCTCCTTCCTACTGACTCTGCTGTTCTGCGGCGGTGCTCGCTTCCTCGTCCGTGCGGTGCGCGATCGTCCGCCGCGAGGCTTTCATCCGGCCAAGGACGCCCGCGACGTCCTCATCGTCGGAGCCGGCAGCGGCGGCCAGATGATCCTGCGCGAGGTCTTGCGCAACCCCGCATTGGGCTACCGGCCGGTGGGCTTCGTCGACGACAACCCGCGCATGCGGGGGCTGCGTCACGAGGACGGCGTGCCGGTCATCGGCGCGACGGGGGAGCTGCCCCGCATCCTCGACGAGGTCGAGCCCGACGAGGTCGTGATCGCCATTCCCTCCGCGCCGGGAACGCTACGCGCGCGCGTAATGAAGGCCTGCCGGGATCGTGGCATTCCCGTCCGGACGCTGCCGACCGTGTTCGAGCTGCTGCAGTCGGGCGGCAACGTCATAGGCCAGCTTCGCGCGCTGCGAGTCGAGGACGTGCTCGGGCGCGAGCCCGTGCGCATCGAGCTCGAGCGGGTCGGGGCCTACCTCAACGGGCAGGTCGTCCTGGTCACCGGGGCGGGCGGCTCGATCGGGTCCGAGCTGTGCCGGCAGATCGCCCGCGTGGGGCCCAAGCGCATCGTGCTGGTCGACCACGCTGAGGACAACCTGTTCGAGATCCTCCGCGAGCTCGAGGAGGACCGCCACGTTCGCACCGCGGTGGGTGTGCTTGCCGACTGCCGCGAGGAGGAGCGCATGCGAGAGGTGTTCGCCACCCACCGTCCGTCGGTGGTCTTCCACGCCGCCGCCTACAAGCACGTGGCCTTGATGGAGCACAACCCGGTCGAAGCCGTGCGCAACAACGCGCTGGCGACGCGGGTCGTGGCACGCATCGCGGGTGAGCAGGCGGTGAGGACCTTCGTGCTGGTCTCGACCGACAAGGCGGTCGCGCCGGCCACGGTGATGGGGGCGTCCAAGGCCCTTGCGGAATGGGCGGTGGAGGCGGCGGGCGCACGCCATGGCGACACCCACTTCGCCACTGTGCGGTTTGGAAACGTGCTCGGTTCCTCGGGCTCGGTGGTCCCGATCTTTCGCCGTCAGATAGCGGCGGGTGGGCCGCTCACGGTGACCGACGCCGAGATGACGCGCTACTTCATGACCATCCCCGAGGCCGTGCAGCTCATCATCCGCTCGGGCTCGCTGGCGAGCAAGGACGGGGGGGCGGCCAACGGCGTACCGCTGTACGTGCTCGACATGGGCGAGCCGGTACGGATCGTCGACCTCGCGCGCGACATGATCAGGCTCTCGGGCCTGGAGCCCGAGCACGACATCGCGATCGACTTCGTTGGTCGGCGACCCGGGGAGAAGCTCCACGAGCAGCTGTTCAACCCCGGGGAGCGCTCCCAGCCCACCGCCGCGGAGAAGATCTCCCTGGCTGAGCGCGAGCCG
>JBBSIW010000324.1:0-3115 GCA_038231895.1 Solirubrobacterales bacterium
ACCGGCGGCGTGGAGATCGGTGAGCGCTCGGTGATCGGGGCCAACAGCGTGGTGACCAAGGACATCCCGCCCTTCTCGGTGGCCGCGGGGGTCCCGGCGCGCGTGCTGCGCTCGATCAGCTACGAGCCGGCGGCATGACCGACTAGGACTTCTGCGTCATCACGACGATGCCCAGGACGATTGCACCCAGGCAGCCGGCGAGCGCGATTGCGGCGATGACCCCGTAGGCGACCGCCGCCGCTCCGGCCTCGGCACGGCGGGCGTCCGAGAGCCGCGTGAGCCCGTAGATCGCCACCGAGAACAGCAGCGTTATCCCGATGCCGGCGCCGATCGAGGCTGCTGCGAGCTTCCCCACCGTCTCGGTGTCGATGATCGTGGCGATCATGCCTCGACGGTGAGGACCGAGCCGCGCTGGAGGCGGCGGCCAAAGAACACTGCGAGCGCGGCGAGGATGGAGCCGGCCACGACCACCGGCCCGAGCGCCCCGGTCCCGAAGATCCTCGTCACCCCGTAGACGGCGGCGCCGATGGCGGCCGACGCCGGGAGGGTCATGACCCAGGCGCCCGCGATGTTTCCGGCCACGCCCCAGCGCACCGCGGAGAAGCGCCGCGCCGCCCCGGCGCCCATCACCGCGCCGGAGATCGTGTGGGTGGTGGAGAGGGGGTAGCCGAAGTGCGAGGAGGCGAGGATGACCGCGGCGCCCGCCGACTGCGCGGAGAAGCCCTGGGCCGGGTCCATCTTGATGATGCGGCTGCCCAGCGTGCGGATGATCCGCCACCCGCCGGTGTAGGTGCCCAGAGCGATCGCGCTGGCGGCGGAGACCACCACCCAGCCGGGCACGTGGAACTGGGCGGGGTTCGAGGAGATGTCGCCGTGGGCGATCAGGGCCAGGGTGATGATGCCCATGGTCTTCTGGGCGTCGTTGGTGCCGTGGGCCAGGGCGAGCATGCCGCCGGAGGCGATCTGCCCGGCGCGAAACCCGCGGTTGACGGGCCCCGGTCGCAGGCGGCCCACGATCCGGTAGGCGACGAGAATGGCCAGGCCGGCGACGGCGAACGCCAGTACCGGCGCGATCAGCGCCGGCACCACCACCTTCTCGAGCAAGCCCTCTCCCTTGATCGCGCTTGCTCCGGAGGCGACGAAGGCGGAGCCCACGAGCCCGCCGATGAGCGCGTGGGACGAGCTGGACGGCAGGCCGAAGTACCAGGTCAGCAGGTTCCACGCGATGGCTCCGATCAGGCCGGCGAAGATGACGGGCCCGGTGGCCGCTCCGACCTCGACGATGCCCTTGCCGATGGTTGCCGCCACGCTGAGCGAGATGAAGGCCCCGGCGAAGTTGAGCACGGCGGCGACCAGCACGGCCAGCCGCGGCGACAGCGCCCGCGTGGAGATCGAGGTTGCCACGACGTTGGCGGTGTCGTGGAAGCCGTTGGTGAAGTCGAAGGCCAGCGCGGTGCCGACGACGATGATCAGGATGACGGTGCTGTGCACGGCGGCGAGACTCGCGGGCTACGAGTTCTTGATGACGATGCCCTCGAGGATGTTCGCCGCCCGCTCGGTGGCGTCGATCGCGCTCTCCAACCGCTCGAAGATGTCCTTCCAGCGGATCACCACCATCGGGTCGATCCCATTGTCGAACAGCGACGCCATGGCCTCGCGCGACACGCGGTCACCGTCGTTCTCCAGCCGGTGGATCTCCACCACGTAGTGGGAGATGTCCTTGAAGGTGCGCATGCGCGGCATGGCCTCGGCGATCTGGCGTGAGGACTCCAGCAGGATGTGGGCCAGGCGCTGGGCCTGCTCCATGGGGGCCTCGATCTTGTAGAGGCCCATGTAGTCGGCGACCTCCTCGGTGAAGTCGACGATGTCGTCGAGGCCGGACGCCAGCTCGTAGATGTCCTCGCGGTCTATCGGAGTGACGAAGGTGTGGTTGAGGCGCTGGATGATGTCGTGGGTGATCCGGTCGCCCTCCTGCTCGCAGATCAGGATGTCGCGGGCGAGCTCGGCGCGCTCGGGGAACGTGCGGAGCATCTGGTCGAGCAGGTCGGCCGCGCGGACGATGTTCGTGCTGGCCTCCTCGAAGAGGTCGAAGAACTCGCGGTCGTTGGGGATGAAGACCTGGGACAGGCGCGACATCGCGCGGCTCCTCGGGGGCGTTCGGGGCTCAACCGGGCAGAGCCCGCGGCTCGGCGGCCGCCAGTCTAGTGTGAAAACGATGTTACGTGCCCGGGAGCGTCAGCTCAGCAGGTCATACGCGCCGCCGTGCGAGCGCTCGAGGCGCTCGCGGAAGCTCGCCAGCTCCTCGGGGTCGATCGAGTAGGTGTGCTCGGCGGCCGGGAAGCGCCCGGCCCGCACGTCGTCGGCGTAGGCGCGCACGCCGTCGACCATGTCGTGCTTGACGTGCCCGTAGCGCTTGGCGAAGCGCGGGCTGAGCCCGTCATAGATGCCCAGCAGGTCGTGGAACACCAGTACCTGGCCGTCGGTGGCCCCGCCCGCGCCGATCCCGATCACCGGGATGCTCAGGCGCTCCATCAGCGTGGTGGCCACGGCGGCGGGAATCGCCTCGAACACGAGCGAGAAGCACCCGGCCTGCTCCAGGGCGATCGCGTCGCGGCCGATCTCGAGCGCCCGCTCGGCGGTGCGCCCCTGGGCGCGATAGCCCCCGAGCGCGGTGGCCGTCTGGGGGGTGAGCCCGACGTGGCCCATGACCGGGATCCCGGCGCGCACGATCGCGTGGGCCCGCGACACCGACGACTCGCCGCCCTCGAGCTTGACGGCGTCGCAGCCCGCCTCCTTGACGAAGCGCTGCGCCGTGCCCACCGCCTGCTCGTCGGAGCCCTCGTAGGACCCGAACGGCAGGTCACCCACCACCAGCGGGGTCGTGCAGCCGCGGCGCACGGCGCCGGCGAGCATGATCATCTCCTCGGCCGACACCGGCACGGTGGAGGGGTAGCCGAGCACGGTCATGGCGCCGGAGTCGCCGACCAGCACCATGTCGACGCCCGCGGTCTCGGCCACCTGGGCGCTGGGGTAGTCATACGCGGTGACCATCACGATGGGCTCGCCCAGGCGCTTCATCTCGGCCAGGCGCGGGAGGGTCATCGGCATACGCTCG
>JBBSIW010000325.1:0-3106 GCA_038231895.1 Solirubrobacterales bacterium
AGTACCGCTACGGGGATTCGAACCCCGGTTTCCGCCGTGAGAGGGCGGCGTCCTAGTCCCCTAGACGATAGCGGCGAGCAGGGGGCTCACCTTAGCAACGACCCCACGGCTCCCGCCCGCTATTCGAACCAGCTCCGAGGCCCTGTTTGCAGCCCCCACCATGTGTGAAAAAGGTCGTTCACGGGCAGCACGGGTGCAGGACGCTACAGTGGCCGCTCCGGCGGCTGTGGCGGAATTGGTAGACGCGCAGGCTTCAGGTGCCTGTGTCCTTCGGGACGTGGAGGTTCGAGTCCTCTCAGCCGCATCCACTCGGCCCGCCTTGGCTCTCGAGGGCTCCTTAGACTCCCAGCCACCTTGGCCCCTCCTTCCTCCACTCCCGAGCAGCAGCGCGACGCCATTCGCGAGACGCTTCGGCTCATCGGCGATTTGAGCGACGCCCTGGCCACCCAGCTCGGACGAGTCGAACGTCTTTCGGGCGAGCTTTCCGCGCCTCGGTCCACGGGCGTCGGCTCAGCGCTGGCCGATGACGCAGCGCGCATCAAGCAGCACTGCGAGCAGTTGCGCGACGAGCTAGACCGCCAGCAGGCGCGCGAGGAGCCACCCCCGTCCGCCGATCCGGTGCAAGCGGACGCCGAGGCGGGCGAGCCGGCCGGGGGCGATGACGCCGTGCGCTCGCTCGCCATCGAGATGAGGCTCTCGGGCCGCTCGCAGGCCGAGGTGAGGGAGTATCTCGACAGCACGTTCGGCCGCGGCGATGCGGGGCGGATAGTCGAGGACGTCTTCACGGGCGAGGCCGAGTAGCCGCTCACGCTTTCAACTGAAAGCTTCGGACCCCGATCCGGCGGCCTGCGACGTACCACGTGACGCGCCACGTTCCGAGACCGTCCACCACGAGCGGCTCGGCGATGGCGCTGTCGGGCAGCACACCTGTGGTGAGCCCCGTGTCGCAGTAGCTGGCTCCGCTCGGCTTGCGCACGCAGCGGGTGTAGGCCGTCTTCGCCTCGCGTCGGTCGCGGAACACGGCACGCGGGAGCTCACCGACGCGGCACACGGTCCGCGAAGCGCCGTTCTTGCCGCAGGCGATCGCGAAGGTGAAGCGCTCCTTCGGTGCCGGGAAGATCGCCGAAACCGCCGCGGCAACCAGCGGAACGGCGGCCGCGACGGCGATCAGCGTCACGATCGTCGTCAGGACGATGCGTCGAGGACTATCGGCTCCCGCCATCATTCCGCGCTGGAACAATCGTCCACCGACCCTGATTGACAATGGACAGGCTGGGCACAATACGCACATGCGAATGGACGCCCACCTGGCCACCGCCCCGTTCAGGACACCGTTGATTCGCTGTACCTGCGACCACTGCGGAGCGCACGTGACGACGCGGTCGGCCTTTCGGATCGCTGGATGCTGCGGCAACTGCGGCTCCTATGACGTCACGCCCCTCCAGTCGCGATCGGCCCCTCGAGCCGCGGGCCTCGTGGGCCGCCCGCAGCTTCCCCTCTCCCTCTGACTGGGCGCTTCGGCGGCGCCGGCTGCCATCATGTCGCCGCGGTGACGGCATGAACCCATCGGAGCCCGACGGCGAAGCGATCACGCCCGAGGGCCTACAGGCCCTGGAAGCCGAGCTCGACCAGCTCCAGACGACGGGCCGGCGGGCAATGGCCGAGCGCATCCTGGCCGCCCGCGAGCTCGGTGACCTCAAGGAGAACGCCGAGTACCACATCGCCAAGGACGACCAGGCGCACCTGGAGACGAAGATCAAGCGGCTGCGACAGCGGCTTCGCAACGCGGTGGTCGTGGAGGCCGATGTGCGAGCCGTGACCGTCGCCTTCGGTCGCAAGGCCGAGGTGCTGGACGAGAGCAGCGGAAAGCTGCACACGTGGACGATCGTCGGACCCACCGAAGCCGACATCGCCCAGGGCAAGCTCTCGGTCGAGTCCCCCGTCGCCCGTGCGCTGCTGGGCCACGCGCCCGGCGACGCCGTCGAGGTGCAGACGCCGCGCGGCCCCAGGTCCTACCGGGTGCAGCGACTCGTCGCCTGAGCCGCTGCCACCCGGGACGAGCTCAACCCGCCGCCTCGAGCTCTGCCTGACGCAGCTCGAGGCGCCGAATCTTTCCGGTCAGCGTCTTTGGCAAGTCGTCGACGAACTCGATCTTGCGCGGATAGGCGTAGGCGGACAGATGGCCGCGCACGAATCCCTTGATCTCCTCGGCGAGCTCGTCGGAGGGGTCATGTCCCTCGGCGAGCACGATGAACGCCTTCACGACGTTCCCCCGCTGCTGATCGGGTGAGGCCACGGCAGCGGCCTCCTGCACCGCGGCATGCTCGATGCACGCCGACTCGACCTCGAACGGCCCGATGCGGTACCCGGCCGAGATGATCACGTCGTCGGCGCGCCCCTCGTACCAGTAGTAGCCGTCCTCGTCCTGGCTGGCCGCGTCTCGGGTGTGAAACCACTCGCCGCCGAAGGCTTCCACGCTGGCCTCGGGCTCCTCCCAGTAGCCGAGCGGGTAGTGCGGGTTCGAGCGGGCTCGGAGGCAGACCTCTCCGCGCTCGCCCTGGTCGACCGGGCGCTCGTCCTCGTCGAGGATCGCCACGTCCCAGCCGGGCATGGGCTTGCCCATCGAGCCCTCGCGCACGTCCATGAAGGGATAGTTGGCGCAGAGCGGGTAGGACTCGGTGAGCCCGTAGTAGTCGAGCACCGTGATGCCGTACTGCTCGCGAAACCAGCGGATCGCCTCGGGGTTGAGCGGCTCGCCCGCCGAGCAGACGATGCGGAACTTCTGGGGGAAGCGCTCGCCGGCGTCCTGGACGCCCATCATCGCCCGCATGGCGGTGGGCGTGGTGAACACGTTCGTTACGCCGTGCTCGGAGAGGGCGCGCAGCTGCTGCTCAGGGTCGAAGCCGCCCTGGCGCTGGAACACGAACTGAATGGCGCCCAGCCGCCACGGTCCGAGCAGCGGAGCGATGCCGGCCGCCCACGCCCACTCGCCCATGCCGTGAAAGAGCTCACCATCGCGGACGTCGTGGCAGTAGGTGAACTCCTCGTGGCCGAGGATGTAGCGATGGGCGTGCAGGATGCCCTTGGCCAGGCCGGTCGTGCCCGA
>JBBSIW010000326.1:0-3092 GCA_038231895.1 Solirubrobacterales bacterium
ACCGTGGCCGCCAGGAGCCTCCGAAACAGACGAGTCTGAAGAGCGTGCTCAAGGCACAGTCCCGGGATCCGGGGGAGGCACCCACGCCAAACTAGACCTCGGGCTCACAGGCACCATAGGAAACGCGGCGTCGGCCGACCAGTAGGCGTTCAGGGGGTGTCGTAGTCGCGAGCGAGATTCCTTGGTGAACCGATCGGGCGTCGTCGTGGTGGGCGCGGCGGCCACGCTCACCCGCCGGGGCCAAAACCCCCCACACGCACGGACTTTGCGCGAGGGCCGTATACACGCCAGAAAACAGGCCGCCGGCGCGGACAACGGGCATGGAGTACGCCGGTCCGCAGGCGGATTGAGCCTGCCAGCGGGGCGCCCAGGCGCCCGGCTCGCAGCCGTGGCCTAACTGGCCGCCAGGAGCGACAGCTCGCAGGAGAGGCCTTTGATTTTGGCCCATTGGTCGTCAGCCCCGACCAAGAGGTCTGCGTGGAGGTCGGCGGTGGCAATGACGAGGGCGTCTGGGAGGCGCAGGCTTCTCATGGCGCCGCGTAATTCGGAAGCCCGCTCGGCGACTTCGAGCCCGACCGGTACGACCTCGGAGACCAGCTCGGAGAAGAAACCGCGCACGATCTGCTCGTCGTGGTGTCCAAGCTTGGCGCCGGTCAGGAGCTCCGCGTAGTTGATCGCTGAGGCGATCAACTGGTGCTCGGCGGCGGCCGCGGCGACTGCTTGATCGGCGGCGGCGTGGAAGACGTTCGTGGCGTCGAGATACGCCACGATCGTGACGGAGTCCAGCAGGACTACGGCCATTCGTCGCGCAGGCGTCCGATGTCGTCGTTGGTGATGGCGCCGGGCGTGAGCGCGCCGCGGTACTTGTCAAGCAGCGCGTCCAGTCGGGTGAGGGTCACCCGTCCCGGCCCGTTGGCCTCGACCTTGACGGTATCCCCGGCCTTGAGGCCTGCCGTCTCGAAAGCTTCGCGCGGAATCGTCACCTGGTGCTTGCTCGACACGCGCGTGTGGCCCGCCCGGCGGCCGCCGCGCATCGTATCTCGCTTTACGTTGTGAGCCATAGGTAAAGAATAGCTGGATTACTACTCGGCAGCGACGAGTGCCGGGGGCCCGGAGGCTGTCTGGAAGGCCTCGGTGAGCAGCTCGGCCTCATCGCAGCGGCTCTTGTGGTGCAGGTAGCGCATCGTCGTTCGCACGTCGGCGTGGCCCATCCACGCCTGGACCTGCACGAGCGACGCGCGGTTGACGGCGATCGAGCCAAAGTGGTGGCGCAGCGAGTGGAAGGGCAGCGGGCGCAGTGCGGTCCGCTTGAGCGCCGCGGCATAGCGACGTCGCAGCGCGCTTCCATCCATGTGCCCGCCGACGCTGCCGGCGAACACCGGGTAGTCGGGCCCCGTGAACTGCGGGCGCTGGCCGAGCCGGGAGAGTCGCCGGGCGACCTCGGCGACCATCGGCACGACGCGGACCTTGCCGCTCTTTGGTGTCACGACCTGGCCATGGGAGAAGTTACCCCGCACGCGCAGGGCGGAGCCGGCGAAGTCGACGTCGCGCCAGCGCAGCGCCAGCAGCTCGCCGCGGCGCAGGCCCGTCATGGCTGCGCTCGCAAACAGCGCCGCGTCCTGCTCGCTGGCCGCGGCGCGCACGAGCGCGGCGACCTCCTCGGGCGAGTACCAGTCATAGTCGCCGGAGTATCTCGGCGTGTGCTTCTCGACCGCCGCCGCCGGATTGGCTTCCAGCCCGTATGTCTTGCGTGCGCGCTCGAAGATCCCGTGCAGGATCGCCAGCAGCTTTGCGGCCGTGCGGGGCTGATGGCTTTGGGCGAGAAACCTGGCTCGCCAGCGCTCGATCACCGGCGCGGTCACCTGGTCAAGTCGCAGATCGCCGAAGGCCAACAGCAGATGCGCGTTGAGGGCGCTTGTGTAGTCGATCACCGTGCTGCGCTTGAGACCGCGCTCGAGCTCGCCGTGGCAAAGCCACTCCTGCGCCGCCTCGCGAAATGAAACCCCTGTGCGGGCACGCCCGAGCAACGTGCCCCGGCGGGCGTCGGCGAGGATCTCGTCGAGTGCCTGCTGGGCGAGGCGCTTGGTGAAGTAGCCCTCAGACGGCCGGCCCTTGCCTGCCCAGGCCTTGCCGAGTACGCGCTTGTGCTGACCGCCGCTGTCGCGCCATTTCGCCACCCAGCGTGCGCCGGACTGGCGCTCGTGGCGGTAGACATGGCCCGACACGGGGCTTGTATCGGCGAGCATCACGCATTGAAGGGTATCCGCCCCGCGGACAAAAAGGTCCCGAAAAGGTCCCCAAATTTTCCAATCTAACCCGATCTAACCCCAACAAACCGCGCTAGAAAGCCAGTTCTAGAGCCAAATCCACCTGCTAGGGTGGTTTTGCCATGCAGAAGGTCGAGGGTTCGAGTCCCTTCATCCGCTCTCAGGTGTCCGCCGGCCGTCCGTCATCGAGGCCCTCATAGGATTGGCCCGTGGCCCTCGACCGAATCTGGAACGTATATCTCGCCGGCGAGATCCACTCCGATTGGCGGGCGCGGATCGCCGACGGAGTCGCGCAGGCCGGACTGCCCGTGAAGCTCTTCGCACCGGTCACCGATCACGCGGCCAGCGACGGCGTCGGGGTCGACATCCTCGGGCCTGAGCGGGAGGGCGTCTGGAAGGATCACAAGGGGGCCGGGATAAACGCGGTTCGCGCACAGACGTTGCTGCGAGAAGCCGACGTCGTGGTCGTTCGCTTCGGGGACAAGTACAGGCAATGGAACGCTGCCTTCGATGCCGGATTCGCTGCGGCGCTGGGAAAGCCCATCATCACCCTCCACGACGCGGAGCTCACGCACGCGCTCAAGGAAGTCGACCGGGCGGCCATGGCCACCGCCGACACGCCACGGCAAGTGGTTGAGATCCTCCGCTACGCGACGGCGAAGGAGTAGCACTCCTCGCTCGTCAAGCCGCAGCTCTCCTAGTCACCGCGAGTGGCCACCGCGCTGGCGTCCTCGAACAACGAGCGGGCCCCGCGGCTGAGTGTCCTTCTCAGAGCGTCGACGCAGCGCGGGTCGAACTGGGTGCCCGCATGGCGGTCGAGCTCGG
>JBBSIW010000327.1:0-3056 GCA_038231895.1 Solirubrobacterales bacterium
CCCCAGGTAGGGCAGGGCGAACGACGCGATCTTCTGAAACGCGGGCGCAGCCACCACGCCCCCGTAGTACTCGCCCTCGGGCTCGTCGACCATGACCGCGACGAGCAGGCGCGGGTCGTGCGCGGGGGCGAAGCCGACGAACGAGGCCACGAACTTGGTGTCGGAATAGCCACCGCTGACCGGATCGGGCTTGTTCGCCGTGCCGGTCTTGCCGGCGAGCTTGTAGCCGGGGATCGAGACCTCGCTCGCCGTTCCGCCCGGCGCGAGCACGCCCTGGAGCATTTGACGCAGGCTGGACGCCACCTGAGGCGAGATGATCCGCCGCCCGCGCGGCGAGCGCACCGGCTTGCCGTTGGCACGCATGAGGATGCGCGGGGTGCGGAGAATGCCCCCGTTGGCGATCGCCGCGTATGCGCTGGCCATCTGCAACGGAGTCACGGCGAGGCCCTGGCCGATCGGGAGGTTGCCCATCGACGAGCCCGAGTAGTCCTGCAGTCGCGGAACGATGCCCGTCCCCTCCCCCGGGAGCCCGATCCCGGTGGCACTGCCAAAGCCGAAGGCCCGCACCCACTGATCGAAGCGCGCCGATCCTTCGCGTCCGGCGATCGTAACCGCGCCGACGTTGCTCGACTGGGCGAGGATCTGCCCGGTCGTCATCGTCTCGTAGTCGCGTGTGTGCGCCTCTCCGATCGTGCGGTCGGCGACCTGGATCTGGGGGGCGAGGTTGAAGCTCGTCTCGGGGGTCACCTTCCCGTCGGTGAGCGCCCCGGCGACCGTGAAGGACTTGAACGTCGAGCCGGGCTCATAGGCAGCGCCCACGGCACGGTTCTCACGCGCGTAGTCGGGCGCGTCGGCCCACTTGTTGGCATCGACGCGCGGCCAGTTCGCCATCGCCAGCAGCTCGCCGCTGCGGGGATCCATCACCAGCGCCATCGCCCCCCGCGGGCTGTACTTCTTGCCCACGTCGTCGAGCGCCTGCTCGGCCTGGTTCTGGATCGCCGAGTCGATGGTCAGGCGAACGTCGGCGCCGGGCTTCGCGGTCCGCTGGTCCTGAAAGGAGATCGGCTGGCCGAGCGCGTCCTTGACCAGCCGGCGGCGTCCATCGCGGCCGCGCAAGATCCCGTCCTCGGCGTCCTCGACTCCGGCCAGGCCATGACCCTCGGTGCCCACACCTCCCAGGAGCTGCGCGGCCAGGGAGCGCTGTGGATAGCTGCGGTGGGTCGCCGGAGTGAACTGGAGGCCCTCCAGGCGCAGGCGCCGGAGCTGGCGCGAGCGCGTCGAGGGCAGCTGGCGGGCAAGGTAGACGAAGCCGGTGTCCCGGCGCGAGATCTTCTTGAGCACCTGGTCGACGGGCTGGCCCAGCGGCGGCGCGATCCGCCGCGCAGCCGAGAGCGGGTCCTTGATGATCAACGGGTCAGCGGCGACGTCGTCGGCGGGCTCGGACACGGCGAGCTCGACCCCCTTGCGGTCGGTGATCGTGCCCCTCGGCGCCGGCACCGGGTCTTGAGTGAGCTGCTGATTGTTGGCCGCCTGGCGCAAGGACGACCCCTTGACCACACCGAGGTAGCCCGCGCGCAGCGCAGCGATCGCAAGCAGCGCCAGCGTCCCGGCGAACAGCAGGCCGATACGTCGATCGAGAGCCGTCGGCGCGCGGCCCCTCATCACTACTGTCCCGGCGCGGACTGGGCTGCGAGCGCGGAAGGCTGAGTCGCAGTCCCGTCCGGGGCCGAGCCCGCAGCGTCTGGGCTCGCGGTGTCGGCGGCGGGAGTGGCGGCCTGGTCCCCCCCGGTGGCGGTGTCCGCGGCGGGCCTCGACACCGTCGCGCGGGCGCGAGCCTGGTTGGCCGCCAACGCCTGCGCGGCAGCGCGGCCATCCTGCGAGCCGTGAGCGGTGAGGTAGGTGACGCGGCCGGCATCCGGCGCGATCAGGCCGAGCTTGGCTCCCATGGCCTGCACCCGCTGCTCTGACGACATGCGCGAAACGGCTGCTCGCAGCTCACTGTTGTGGCGCTCCAGGTTCGCGCTCTGCGCCACCGCCCGCCCGATGCTCGAGTTGAGCCGCAGCAGCGAGACCTGCATCGCCACGATGCCGATGAGCAGGAAGCCCACCACCACGATCCAGGCCCGTCCGCGGACCAGCCTGTCCGTGAGCCGATGGTCGGGCAGGCCCCGCAGCCAAGCCAGCAGCCGTGCGCCCCGCGACGAGCCCAGCGCATGATCGCGGAGGGGCCGCCCGCGAGCCGGCGCAGTGGCCGGCCCGGAAACACGCCGGGGAGCGCGCGGAGCGATCCGCGGTGCGCTGGGCGCCGGGACGCGGACGTGGCCTTGCGCGCCGTGCCCGCGGGTGCGTCGCGCCGCGGCGGTGGAGGGCCGACTCATCCCGAACCCTCGAGCTTGCGGGCCACTCGCAGCCGGGCGGACCGCGCCCGCGGATTGTCGGCCACCTCGCCGGTGGTCGCGACAACAGCTCGCCTGGTGACCAGCTCGGCGTCGGGCGTGCGCCCACATCCGCACACCGGCAGGTCAGGCGGACAGATGCACCCCCGCGTGCGGTCGGCCAGGAAGCGCTTGACCCGGCGGTCCTCGAGCGAGTGAAACGAGATGGCGGCGAGCCGGCCGCCTTCGCGCAGCAGGCTCCAGGCCAGCGGCAGCGCGCGCTCGAGCTGATCGAGCTCGTCATTGACCGCGATGCGCAGCGCCTGGAACGAGCGCTTGGCTGGATGACCGGCCGCGAAGCGGGCGGGCGCCGGCACCGCAGACTTGATCACCTCGACGAGCTCCTGGGTGCCGTGGAGCTCGCCGCGCCCGCGTTGGCGCACGATGGCGCGAGCGATTGGCCCGGCGTAACGCTCCTCGCCATACTCGCGCAGCGTCCGCGCCAGCCGACGCTCGTCCCACGTGTTGACGATGTCGGCGGCGCTCTGCTCCTGATCGGGGTCCATGCGCATGTCCAGCGGCGCGTCGTAGGCGTAGGAGAACCCACGCTCGCGGGTGTCGACCTGCAGCGAGGACATCCCGAGGTCGAGCGCCACCATGTCCACGCGCGCGCCCTCGCGA
>JBBSIW010000328.1:0-3043 GCA_038231895.1 Solirubrobacterales bacterium
GGCCTCCACATTCTCCGGATACATCGACGCCGCCGGCGTCTGGACCGGCGAGTCCGACCGCGATGCCCACCTGCAGCGCCGACTTCTTCGATGTCGAGAGCCATCGCTGGATCACGTTCAACGGAACGTTCACCGAGCGAACCGGCGACACCCACTTCAAGGCCAGCGCGGAGCTCACGATCCGCGGCACGACGCGCCCGGTCGCGATGGACGTGGCCTACCTCGGACAGTGGGAGAGCCCGTTCTGGGTCGGCGACGAGAACCGGGGCAGCATACGTCGCATCGGCTTCGAGGCCCGCACGACGATCAACCGGCAGGACTTCGGGGTCTCGTGGCAGGACAACCTGCCCCGCGGCGGCGTGGTGGTCTCAAACCAGATCGACCTCGCACTCGACGTGGAGGCCATCCACCTCGGAGATCTCGAGTCGACCGGAGCGATCAGCTACTACCGCCCGGCGCAGATCCACCCAGCGAGGGCCAGGCCGGGAGCCCCGCCGCCGGCACCGCCTGAGGCGGAACCGCTCACTCGTCCTTGGCGGGCTCTCGCGGCTCCCGTCGCGCGAGGGTGAGTGCGGGGATTGCCGTCGCGACGGCCCCCACCGTCACGACGATGGCAAGGGCGCCACCAGTTGAGAGCCAGACGAGCGCGGCCCCCACCACTAGCATCCCCACCAGCCCGTACATGGCGCGGGCGAACCACCAGGGCCGCACGGCGTCCGCCGCGGCAACGTCGGGCTCGTCGACCTCGGGGCGGTCGAGCTCGAGGCGATCGACGCTGGGGCGGTCCGCAACGGAGCGGTCGGACGCGCGAGGGCCCACCGCTGGGTACTCGAACGCGGGCTGCTGCGGTGCGGGCTGGACGACGGCGGACCCGATCACAGTGAGCCGCGTGACGATGGGCCGGTTTCGTGCGCGGCCTTTGCCGTCGGGGTGGCGACGCGAGCGCGCCCGCGGCGGGCGGTTCATCTTCTGGCTATACCCGCACTGGACGCACCCACGCCCTCAGGTACCGATACCGGCGTGGGCCAGCTGACGCGCGCAGGTCGTGGCGCGGACTGTGGAGTGACCTACTGCGCGCCGGAGGGTGGCGAGGTCGACCCCGAGCTCGGTGCTCCCTGGCCCTGCGGGGACGGCGCCGACGTGCTCGGTGCGCTCTGCCCGGACGTGCCCGAACTGGGAGGCGACTGCGATGCGGTCGACGGTGTCGGCGACGAGCCGTTGGGAGGCTGAGGCGTCTTGCTCGTCGGCTTGGGCGTGGACTGCTTCTGGCTGGACTGTGATGTCGTGCGGCGGTCGCCGGGTCGCTGGCCATCGGACTTCTTCTGTCCCTCAGGCTTGCTCTGTGAGGAGTGCTGGGAGCCGCCGCCGAACACGGTCGTGCTGCCCTTGCCCGCAACCGCCCCGCCGAACACGAGCTCGGGGACGGTGATGGCGAGCGCGGCGACAACGAACGCCAGCAGGCCAGTGACCGCAGCGAGTCGCCAATGGCGGCTGCGCCGCCGGTAGAGGCGGTACGGGCTGGCCGTGCTCGGGGCGAATCTGACGAAGGTCTCCTCGGGCGGCGTCTCAGCGGCTGGGCTGCCCGCCGGGGGGACCACGACGCGTTCGCCGTGCCTGGTCGGGACCGAGGGGGGCGCCATCTCGGCGGCGCGCGCGGTCCGGGGCTCGACCCGGGGAGCCCCGCGCGTGGGGGCGACGACGCGCGCGGCCAGGTCCGGCGCCTTCGCACTGACTGCGCTGATGCGCTCGGCGGGCTTGCGCAGCCACTCTTTGACCAGCGTGACGATGACCGGCGTCATGGCCGTGCTGATCAGGGTGCCGCCGGGCCACAGCTTGGAGGTCAAGAGCGCGGCTGCCACAGCCGCGAGCGCCGCGACCGCCAGCATCCCGATGTCAAGGCCCTCCCGGCGTTCGCCTCCATTGTGTCGAGCAGTGGCCATCGGGTCAGGCGAGCTCGGGGCGTCGGAGTTCGTTTGCGGGGTCGGTTCGAAAGCCAGCGAAGGCAAAGATCCAGTTCACGACAACCTCCAGCGTTTCGGGTGGCCGCCCCGTTTGCGGGCGGCGAACGGCGCACGCCAAGCTGCGGGCGCCGGTCCGGGCATCGCGGCGACGCCCCGGAACGTCGAATTCGGTGAGTACCCCAGTTATAGCGAACGCACGCGCAGCGAAGCCCACACCAGGCCCTGCGCGACCGCCCAAGAAGATAGGCTCGCCCGCGACACCCCACAGCAGGCGATCACCGAACGCCTCATGACCAACCAAGGAGAATCGCTCATGTCCAGATGGTCGCGGTCGTTGCCCGTGCTTGCGGTCGTCGGCGCCATCCTGGTCGCGGGGTGCGGCGGAAGCGACTACCCGAGCAAGCCCAATGACATCTGCAAGAAGGCGGTGGAGAAGATCAAGGGCCTGCAACGACCCAAGGGCGTCTCCGACCTGCACATCTACTTCCTCAAGTCGCAGCAGATCCTCACCGACGAAGCCAAGCAGCTCGGGATGATCAAGCCCCCCAGCGACAAGCTCGCCGGATACCGGGGCTTCCTGGGCGGGCTGAACCGCGAGCTTGCACTGCTGCGGCGCGTGACGAACACGGTCGCGAGCAATCCCAAGGGCGCCCTGACGCTGCTCCAGCAGCAGCAGACCGGTCTCAGCCAGACCGTCAGCAGCAACGCCAAGGCAGCGGGCCTGACGCGCTGCGCCAAGCCCAGTTAGGGGACAGGCAGCGAGGCGACGGACGAGGTCCCGTGCGCGGCAGATTTCTCAGGTGGCGGAGAGAGCACCGGAGCCCCGCACCAACTGACCAGGGCGATGCCACGGTGGATGAGCTTGCCGCCGCGGCGGCTGAGCTTTCGTCCGCGCTCGGCGCGGTCCCCATCGAGGAAGCCCGCTTGGCGGCGATCGAGCGCCTGACCGAGCTGCGCGCCGCCGGGAAGATCAGCGCGGAGGCCTTCGCCCGTGAGCGGCAGCGGCTGCTCGACTACGGGTGAGTGCCGAGAGGTCTCATGGGCCAGCCCCTTCCTCGCCGCCGATCTCCAGTCGCCGCCGA
>JBBSIW010000329.1:0-3042 GCA_038231895.1 Solirubrobacterales bacterium
ACTCCGAGGGCGCGACGATCAGGACGCGGTGGCCGCGACGCTGGAGATCGGTTGCCGTGCGGGCCACGAACTGGTTGACCTCGTGGCGCGCCCCCCACGCATACGGTGTGACCTGGGCGATCGAAAAGCGCTCGGGCACGGAGGCGAGGATAGAGCCCGCGTGCTCGAGGCCGACGAGGGCCATTGTCGGCGCCTGGTGCACGCCATGGCGTGCACGCCGCCCGCTCAGCGATCGCGCACGCCGTGGCTACACGGCGGCTCTGGCGTGTGCACGAGGGCGTGTTCGCGGTCGGACGTCCCCACCTCACGCGGGAAGGAACCTGGCTGGCGGCGGTCCTGGCGTGTGGGGAGGGATCGGCGTTGAGTCACCTCGCGGCGGCCTGCCTGTGGGGCATCCGCGAGTTCCCGCCAACCCGACCGCAAGTTTCGATGCTCACCCAGGCGGGCCGTCAGGGTCCCCGTGGGATCGAGCTGCACCGCACGACGACCCTTCGCCGCGAAGACGTCGTCCGCCGAGCCGATATCCCGGTCACCACCCTTGCCCGCACCCTCGTGGACCTCATGGGGGTCTTCGACTCCGCGAGGCTCAAGTCGGCTATCCGCCACGCCGAGCGACTTCACCGGCTCGATCTTGCGCAGTTGCGATCAAATCTCGAGGAGCTGCCGCGTAAGCCCTACCGTCACGCTCGGCTGCGCCGCATGCTCGACGCCTACCTGCCCGGGAGCGGTGCAACAGACAGCGACCTGGAGGCAGACTTCCTCGAGCTGTGCGTCAACCATGGCCTACCGACGCCCGAGACGCAGGCTCGCGTCGGTCCCTACCGCGCCGACTTCCTCTGGCGCGACCTGCACCTGGTCGTCGAAACCGATGGACGCCACTCCCACGACGGGTTCATTGCCTTTCGAGACGACCGGGTGCGTGACCGGGCGATGAAGGCCGCCGGCCTCGAGGCGCTCCGGTTCACCAGCAGCGAGGTGGCTCGAGAGCCGCAGCGCGTGTGCGAGAGCTCTCCGCGGCGATCCGGCAGCGAGACGGCAGTGGTGCCGCGCCCCGGCGCTAGGCTTTCGCCTTCGCCTCGGCCTTCGTCTTCGCGGCGCCCGCGACCGGCTTGCGCCCGTACTTCGCGATGAAGGCCTCGGTCTGCTCCCGGGCGAGGTTGTCCGGACGCTGGGTGTGGGGCGACTTCATCAGGTAGGAGCTCGGGCCATCCAGTTGGCCGCCCAGCCCTTGGTTGAGCGCCAGCTTGCAGCAGCGCACGGCGTCGGTGACGATGCCCGCGGAGTTCGGAGAGTCCCATACCTCGAGCTTCATCTCGAGGTTGAGCGGCACGTCGCCGAACGCCTGGCCCTCGACGCGGATGTGGGCCCACTTGCGATCGGTCAGCCACGGCACGTAGTCGGAGGGACCGATGTAGACATCATCGGCCGGGAGCTCGTGATCCATGATCGAGGTGACCGCGTTGGTCTTGGAGATCTTCTTGGACTCCAGGCGCTCGCGCTCGAGCATGTTGAAGAAGTCCATGTTGCCCCCGACGTTGAGCTGCGAGGTGCGCATCATCTTCACGCCGCGGTCGCCGAACAGCCGGGCCAGCGTGCGGTGCACGATGGTGGCGCCGACCTGCGACTTGATGTCGTCCCCGATGATCGGTAGGCCAGCCTTGCGGAAGCGGTTGTCCCAGTAGTCCTCGCGGGCGATGAACACGGGGATGCAGTTGATGAAGCCACAGCCCGCCTCGAGCACCTGCTCCACGTACCACTTCGTCGCCTGCTCGGATCCAACCGGGAGATAGGAGACCACGACATCGGTGCGGGTCTTGCGCAGGATCTCGACGATGTCGGCGGTGGGGCCAGGAGCCTTCTCGATTCGTTGGGAGAGGTACTTGCCCAGCCCGTCGTGGGTCATTCCCCGGCTCACGGGCAGGTCGAGCTTCGGGACCTCGGCGAAGGAGATCGTGTTGTTCTGGCCCGCGGAGATCGCCTCGGAGAGATCGAGGCCCACCTTGTCCTTGTCGATGTCGAACGCTGCAGAGAACTCGATGTCGCTCACGTGGTAGCCGCCGAGATCGACGTGCATGAGACCGGGCACCTGCTCGGCGGGGTTGGCGTCCTTGTAGAACTGGACGCCCTGGACGAAGGACGAGGCGCAGTTGCCCACGCCGATGATCGCGACCCGGACCTTGTCGTCCTGGTAGCGGGAGGCGCCGTTGGCCGACGCCTTGCCGTTGGTCTTGCCGTTCGTGCTCACGAGTGAGGGCCTCCTAAGGGGATGGTGCTGGGGAGACACACCCCAGCGGTCGGGCCTGGTTACAAGGACTGCGCGGCCGACGCGCCGGCATGGAATGCCCGGCGGACGTGCACGATGCGCTGAAAGGTCGTGAAGACGGTGAGGGCGGCGAGCACGTACACGGCCGGCGCCAGCAGCTCGAAGTCACCCAGCGACGCGCCCTTGGCGAACAGCAGCCCGGCCGAGAGGATGACCACGCGCACGGGCCGCGTAGCGATGCCCACCTTGCAGGCGATGCCCAGGGCCTCGGCGCGGGCCCGCGTGTAGCTGACCATCAGTGAGCCGAGAACCGCGATCACGACGGCCGCGACCGCCAGGTCATCGTTGAGACTGGCGAAGTACGCCGCCACTGCCGTGAGCACGATGCCCTCCTCGACGCGGTCCAACGTCGAGTCCAGAAACGCCCCGAACGGCGTTCCCTTGCCCGACATCCGCGAGTAGCGCCCATCGAGTATGTCCATGACCGAGCCGACGATGAATGCGATGGCGCCGAGGAAGAAGTAGTGCTCCCAGACTAGGCCGGCGGCCAGGAGGTTGAGCGCGAACCCGGTGAGCGAGATGGCATTGGGAGTCAACCGGGACTCGATCAGGCGATCGCGCATGAGCGCCCCGATCTCCTGTCCACCGCCCGAGCCATCGCGTCGGCGGCCCCCACGGGGCGGACGCTCGCGGGGCCGCTCGAGCTGCTTGGGCATGTGCGAAGCCTAGGGGGTGGCCTGGACCGGTGCGGCCGCCGGCGCTCCGAACGTCCATACGTC
>JBBSIW010000330.1:0-3036 GCA_038231895.1 Solirubrobacterales bacterium
CCTCGTCGACGTTCCCATCGAGAAGGGCGCCTAGGCCGGACGTCTAGCCTCGGTGGCTGGCGCCCCCGCGGGGCTCCAGCCGCTCGAGCAGGTCGGAGAGGATGCGCGCCGTCGCACCCCAGATGACGTTGCCGTCGACGTCGTAGACATCCGTGCGAAGTGGCAAGCCGCGCCCCATCAGCCGCCGCCGCCCGTATCCGGCCCGAAGGTCAGAGACCGACAGCTCGAGCACCTCGGCGACCTCGGCTGCGCTGGGCTGCCAGGAATGGCCCGGCGCGATCTCGCCGACGAACGGATAGACGGCGTAGTTGGTGGCGATCGTGGGCGTCGGGGTAAGGGCGCCGACTACGCGCACCGCATCGCGCGGCAGCCCGATCTCCTCCTCCGCCTCGCGCAGCGCCGTGTCGCGCAGGTCCTCCTCGCCGGGCTCGTGCTCGGGGCGACCGCCGGGGAACGAGATCTCTCCGGCGTGCCGGCGTAGGTCGTCGTGGCGGCGCGTGAAGACGATGTGCAGCTCGTCCCCTTCAACGTACAGCGGCACGAGCACAGCCGCGTCGATGCGCCCGTGCATGTCGAGTCCGGCCGCTTCCTCGGCGCAGAGCAGCCGCGGACGCAGCTCCTCGACGATCGACGCCACGCGGCCGGGGCCTAGACGGGGGTGACGAGCTCGACGCGCTCGTCGAACATGACCTCGCCGTCGAGCGTGCGGTGAACCGGGCACTTGGCGGCCACGGCCATCAGTCGGTGGACCTGGTCCTCCTCGAGCCCCTCCGGGAGTCGCACGACCATCGCGAACTTGGTGGGACAGCCGCGCTCCGCCGGGGTGTACTCGCAATCCACCTCGACCGGTCCCACCTCCCATCCCTTGCGCTCGGCGTACATCTCCACTGTGATTGCGGTGCACGCTGCCAGGCTCGCGGCAAGCAGCTCCTGCGGGTTGGGACCGGTGTCATCCCCGCCGAGGTCGCGATCCTCGTCCGAGCCGACCACGTGGTCGCGCACCTTGACCTCATGCTGGTAGCCACTGGATTGGCGCCGTTGTGCAGAGACTCTCATCATCGTCCTCGGTCGGATAGGTGTTACCGACACGCACATCGTACTCCCGGGGATGGCCCCGACGCTAGCCCTCGGCGAGGGGGTTGAACAGCAACCCGGTCGGGATCTTCGGATAGAAGAAGGTCGACTTGGGCGGCATCGTCTCGCCACTGGCCGCGACTGCGCGCACCTGTTCGATCGGAGTGCCCCGCATGAAGAACCCGGCGTCGTACTCGCCTGCCTGCAAGAGCGCTCGTGCCTCGTCGCCGTCGCGCGCGTAACCCAACCCGTCGAGGTGGGAGATCTGCTCGTCGTCCATGCCCAGCGCACCCTTGAGAAGCAGCGCCTCGAGCACTGCGGTATCGAGCCCGCGATAGGCGTCAGGCTTGCCGCGCAGGGCGGCGTCGGCGGCGTCGTCGCGCAGCGTCAGGCGGAAGGGCCGATGGAAGTGCGCATCCATGTAGCCCAGGACGAGAGGGCCGTCGCCCGCCGGAGGCTCGAGGTCCTCTGAGGCGATCTCAGCCACGTCGAAGTCGCGGCGGATGGCGGCAGCGAGGTCCTCCTGCTGATCGGGGGAGAGTCCTCGCACCAGCCGATGCGTGGGGAGCACGTTGAGCCCTGGGTCCTCGAGGGCGACGAGGCACATGAGCACGTAGCGGTGCGCGCCCTCGCCGCCCACCTCGTCGGCGTAGACGCGCGCGGTCTCATAGCGATGGTGGCCGTCTGCGATCAGCAGCTCCGCCTCGGCCAGCCCTTCCTGCACGCCGGCGATCGCGTCCGCGTCAGCGACGCGGGCCAAGCGGTGCACGGTGCCGGCTTCGTCCGTCGTCTCGCCCCCAGGCTCAACGTCCCGGGCCGCGTCGAGCGCGCCGCGGACCGCCCCCGCGGAATCGGAGTACAGCGAGAAGATGGGGGAGAGGTTGGTGCGGGTGGCTCGCGTCAGGCGCAGGCGGTCCTCCTTCGGACCCGGGTGCGTGCGCTCGTGGGGGCGGATGCGTCCGGCGCCGTACTCCTCCAGGTGCACGCGCGCGAAGAGTCCACGTCGGACCTGGCCGCTTCCATCGGGTCCGCGGTACTCCTGGGTCAGCGTCCAGAGCGCCGGCTCGGGATCGCGGACGAGTGCGCCTTCGCCGCGCCAGCGCTCGAGCACCGTCGCGGCGTGCGCGTAGGGGTCCTCGCCCTCCGGAAGGTCGACATGGACCACGTTGTAGGGCGAGCGTGCGGCCAGGTCGGCGCGCTGGCGGGGGTCGATGACGTCGTAGGGCGGGGCGGCGACGGCGGGCAGTCCGCCCACCACGTCGAGTTGGTAGTGCAGGGCGCGGAGGGGCTGCACGTCGGCCATCGGGCGGGCCAGGCTACTCCATCCACGTCGCGGCCCTCGCGGGCACGCTAGCTTTCGCACGCTCTACGATGCCTAGAGACGGGACGTGGCGCAGCCTGGTAGCGCACCTGCTTTGGGAGCAGGGGGTCGCCGGTTCAAATCCGGCCGTCCCGATTGGCCGAGACCGGATGATTGCCGCAGAACAGGTCGTTGGGGGCCGTGCTGCGCCCGAATGTTCTCAAGGCGCACGCTCAGCGTGCGCCGCAGGGAGTCCAGGTTTCTGGAGGTAGTCATGAAACTCTCCCATCGCTCGCAGGTTTCGCTGGGAAGCAGATCTGAGACCCTCACCGGTGGCCCACGCGGTCGCTGACCGCGCATACTGGCCTTGTGTCTCTCGATCCCGAGGACGTGCACGAGCCATCGGGTGTCCATGGACATCACGGGCACGAGGGCGGTCACTCGCATGGCCTCGTCGATCCTTCGATTACTCGCTCACGAGACGGTCTGCGGGTGGTGCTGGTCTCGCTCGCGATCCTCTTGGTCACGGCCTTGGTCCAAGGCGGCATCTATGTGGCCACCGGGAGCGTCGCCCTACTCGCCGACCTGATCCACAACGCCGGTGACGCGCTGACCGCGATCCCCCTGGGCGCGGCTTTCCTACTGCGGTCAGAGCGAGCGGA
>JBBSIW010000331.1:0-3023 GCA_038231895.1 Solirubrobacterales bacterium
GTCTTTACTACCCCATTCGATGTAAGCGTGTGCCCACGTTTCCGGACCGCTGCCACGAGCCAAGAGCCCGAAGAGCCCGGAAACGCTGGGCTTCTGGCCCGAGAATCATCGCCGTGTGCCCTCCAACTGCGGAACCCGGGGGGCAGAACGGCGACTTTGGCACCAGCCATCAGCCCGCCCTACCGGTCCACGGGCACGGCTGAGATTGAGCGGCAGGCCGGCCGGCTACGCGTCCGCGCTCAGCGACGCGCCGCGGGTGAGCGGCGTCAGTACCTGCGCCCGCTTTGAGACGGTGATGTGGATGGCGTCGGGTCGGCGCTCCCACGCGATGACGTTGAGGGCCTGCAGGCGGTCGAGCATGGCTTGGAAGGCTTCGGCCTGGGCTTGGCTGGCGTAGCGGCGCGCGACGTCGAAGCTGTAGCCGGTGGTAGAGGCCGAGTACCCGGGCTTGGTGGGGTTACGTTGGCCCAGCGCTTGGCGGGTGGCCGCGTCCTGGACGGTGCCGATCACGGTCAGGGGCGCCTTGGCATGGGTGATGGCCTGGACCCGGTCGGCCAGGTAGTAGAGCGTGCCGAGGGCCTGCGGGCGCAGCGCCGGCGACCCTGTGCCCGCCGCCGTGGTGACGGCGAAGTGGCGTTTGCCGGGTTTGTTGGGCACGGCCACGAGCAAGCCGCGAGAACGGGCCTGTTTCAGCGCCGGCGCGTCGGCGAACACCTCGGTGCTTCCGGGCGGACGCAGCACCGGTTCGGCCGAGCCGTAGCCGGCCGCCAGCCGGGCGAGTCGTGCGAGCTCGATTGGGTCACTGCGGTAGAGGCTCATGATGTCCTGCGCGGCGAGCACACGCCAGTAGTAGGTGTTGGAGTTGTCCCCCAGCCCGGCGAGCCGCCGGTAGGCGGTCTGGTGGCGAAACGGCGTGCTGTCGAAGTAGAGCTGGGCGTACGTGAGCTTTCGCTCGCGTACGATCTTGGCCGCCAGCCGGGTCTCCTTCGGCCCGACGTACCCGCGTATCGCCTCGGCCAGGTTGCCCACGCCCATGTGGTACGAGGCGACCGCGAAGTCGCTGCCCCCGAACTTTGGCCGCGCATAGGCTAGGTAGCGGCCGGTCGCCGCCAGGGCCTTGGTCGGTTCGAAGCGCTCGTCGACGCGCCGCCGCTGGGCCTCAAGTTTCGACACGAGCGCCGAGTCGTGCCGCTTGTCCGCCGCGGCGATCTGCTTGGTCAGGCGCCGGCTGGCGTTGACGTCGATCTTCATACCCAGCAGCTTGCGCCCGGTGTCCGCGACAATCTGGGAGATGCCCGCCGCGCCTGCGGGATCCCCGCCCGCGACGATGTCGGGATGCCCGCCGCTCTCCAAGAACAACATCCCCTCGAGCACCCGGAACTCAACGCCGGAGGCCACGGCCGCGTCCCGGATGGGAACCTCAAACCCGGCCACACGGCGCGCGGTCGCACTCGCCCCACCCGGACTGTTCGCGTAGAGCAGGTGGCTCTCCCCAGCCGCCGCGCTTCGCTCGAACTCCGCTCGCTTGCTCTCGTGAAACACGAACGGATCGATGGTCTCCTCGCGGGTCGCGATCACCACCACCACCACGACGACGAGGGCGACCACCACCAGGGCGGCCGTTCCCCACAACCGTCGTCGGGATGCTATGGACCCCTGTAGGCGCTGCATTCGCCGCAAACCTACCGGGATCTGCCCGGACCCGGGCGCCGAGAGGCGGGACAACCAAACAGGGTTGAATTGGAGGGTTGCGTTGGCGTAGGGTCGACACAGCACGGTGTCGAACGGAAGGGGTACTCATGAACACCTACGTGATCCTCCGCCGGAGCGGCTGGCGATCCCCTGACGACCTGGAGGCAGCGGCCGACCGCTCTGCACAGGTCGCCGACGAGCAGATGTCAGACGACATTCGCTGGATTCGCAGCTACGTCCTGGAGGAGGGAGAGAGCGCGGTCGGGACGGTCTGCGTCTATGAGGCGAGCAGCCCGGAAGCAATCCGAGAGCACGCGTCGCGGGCCGATTTGCCCATTGACGAGATCATCGCGGTTGCCGACACGGTCATCGTTCGCCCAGACCCGGAGGCGGCGGTTGACTCGGGCGCGTCGCAGTAGGAGGGTAGGCGCAACGATCGAAAGGAGCGAACCAATGGCTCGCAAGTACATCGACTGTCGTGAGATGCCCAGCGAGATGAAGTGACGGGACGGCATCCGCCAGGGGCTCAAGGAGCTGGAGGGAGCCGTCGCCTAGAAGCAGCCGGCCAAGGGCAAGGCGTCCGATGCGGGCCGGTGACGAAGCCTTCGACGCGCTGCGCGCGGCGGTCGATGAGTTCGCCGACACCGAGGCCGCCGAGCTGGTGGCCGAGGCCCGGATCGAGGCGCGGGCGAAGGTGCGCGCGATCCTGGCCGAAGCGATGGCGCATGCTCTGCTCGAGCGCTCGCAGGCGGAGCTGAGCAAAGCTGCGCCCGCGCCTGCGCCGCCATCGGCGGCGGAGCCCACCTTGGCGCCGGAGCCTGAGCCCGAGCAGGACGCCACGGACGAGCTCGGCTGGTACGTCTACGGCGTCGTCGGCGGCAGCTCCCTCGAGCTCCCCGATTCACTGCCCGGCGTCGACGCACGCCACCAGGTGCGGGTGCTCCGCGAGGGTGAGCTGGCCGCCGTCGCCAGCCAGGTCCCGCTGTCCGCGTTCGGCGAGGAGACGCTGCGCGAGAGCCTCAACGATGTCGCCTGGCTGGAGGGCACCGCGCGCGACCACGAAGGTGTGCTCGACGAGGTGCGCGCCCTCACTACGGTGATCCCGATGCGACTTTGCACGGTCTACCGCAGCGAGGACTCCGTGGTCGAGATGCTCAGGCGGGAGGGCGCGGCCCTGACCGAGGCCCTTGCCCGGCTGACGGGCAAGACGGAGTGGGGGTTGAAGATCTTCGTGGATCACGCCGCCGTCGAGCGCACCGCGAAGCAGGAGAGCGACGAGGCCGGCCGGCTCGACGCGGAGCTCGAGAACGCGTCGGCGGGATCGGCGTACA
>JBBSIW010000332.1:0-3022 GCA_038231895.1 Solirubrobacterales bacterium
CGCGCCCATCCTCGTCAGGCGTCCCGGCTCCCGTGTTAGCGATCGGTGACGATGCCGTCTTCGCAAGCGCCCGCCGGCGTGGAGCTCGCAAGCGGATCTGCTCTTCCTGACGGCGGCGCTCGCCTGGCCGCCGGTTTCATCCACAGTGCCGTGATCGTCGAGCACTTCGACGAGTACTGGCTCTTCGGACTCTTCTTCGTCATCGTGGCGTGTCTGCAGTTCCTCTGGGGTGCCTGGGCCTACTGGAACCCGCTCCGCCATGTACTCCTGATCGGAGCGCTCGGCAACGCCGCCCTCGTGGCCATCTGGACGATCTCGCTGCATCAGCGGCCTGCCGTTCGGTCCTGAGCCGTGGCCGGCGGAGTCAGTGAGGGTGGTAGATGTGGTCGCCACGCTGGATGAGCTTGCCGTCGTCATCCTGGTCGCCGCGATTCTCCGCGCCCCCGCGCGCGCTCATGTGGGCCCCGGGCGCACGGTCATGCCCGGCCACAGCCGCCTCGCACCTGCGCTGGTGAGTGCGCTGTTCAGCGCCAGCCTCTCGCCGTGATGCTGGGCGCGCACCATCACTGACCTGCGCCGTCCGGAGGTCACCTGCCCGCTGAGGCTCCCCGAGCGCGCCGCTCAAGAAGCTCTCTCTTGCCCCCGCGCTGCTGCTCCTTGGAGGATTCGCCATCGACCGCTACTACAGTGGCTAGGACATGAAGACGGGCCCTGCGACGCCGCGTCCTTGCCCGATTCAGGATCCAAGGCGGCGGTGCTTCTCGGCATGGCCCACCGGGGTCCTCGCCGCCGGTTTGGTCCTCGCGCTGACACCAGTCTCGGCGTTCGGCCACTCGTCGTTCCTGCGCTCATCTCCATTGCCGGGCACGCGACTCGGGACCAGCCCGCGGGAGGTGACCCTCACCTTCACCGAAGCGCTCAATCCTCGCCTCTCCAAGGCCGCGCTTCTCCGCCTCGGGAGCGGCACTGACGCCTCGAGCGACTCTTCGGCGTCCGGGCGCCGCCTGACTCTCCGTCCGACCGAGCAGCTCGCCCGGGGCGTGTACCGGGTCGATTGGCATTCGGTCTCCACCGATGACGGCCACGCGTTGGAGGGCTCCTTCTCGTTCGGAGTACGTGCGTCGGCGGTCGGGGCCGAGCACACGGTCGATCAGAGCCCGTTGGCGCGCGATGGCTGGATTCGCGTGCTCGCGCGGGCCGTGATGTACGCCACGCTGATGCTGTTCGCGGGCGGGGTGCTCCTGCGTGCGCTGCTGGCCGGTCGCCGGCGGTCTTGGCTCGTACCGGCGCCACTCGGGGGGACCGGGGAGGTGGATGCGTCTCGGGTGGCCGAGCGCGAGCGGAGGCTCATGGGCGACGTCGGGCTGGTGGCGGCGGGTGCGGCAACCCTTTCCGCGATCGCTGACGCGGTCGACGCCGCGGGCGGATTTTCCCTCACCGGCCTCGACGATTACCTGCTCGGGAGCCGGGCGGGCCAGGCGCGCGTCGCCGTCGTGGTCTTCCTGCTCCTGGCCGGTCTGCTGCACCGTCGCTGTCCGCGCCTCGCCGTGCTTCCCGCGACGCTCGCGCTCGGTGCCCTGGCGCTGTCGGGACATGCGAGCTCGGCGAGACCTCGCGGGCTGAGCATCGCCGTCGACTGGTTGCATCTGCTCGCGGCGGCCACGTGGCTCGGCGGGATCGCGCTCGTCGTGACGGTGTGGGGCCCCACGCTGCGTCGCGGTTCTCCGGCGGGCCGGTTGAGCGTTGCCCGCGAGGTGCTTCCGGTGTTCGGGCGTGTCGCCTTGCCCGCCTTCGTTCTGGTCCTCGCCTCCGGTGGAGCCAGTGCCCTCATCGAGCTCGGCAGCGTCGCGGCACTGTGGCAGACCGACTACGGTCGGGTGCTGGTCGTCAAGATGGCCCTGGTCGGCGTGGTGGCCGCGTTCAGCTTCGGTCATGCACTCCGGCTGCGACCCCGCATGCTTCGCGCCGAAGGCCGGGTGAGCGCGCGTGTGGAGAGCCAGCACTGGCGGCTGCTGCGCAGCGAGCCGCTCGTGGGAGTCGGCATCATCGCCGCCGTTGCGCTGCTCGTCGCCTTTCCGGTACCCCCGCGCCAGCTGCAAGGCGACGAGGAGGCCCGGGCCGCAGCGCCCGCGTGCAATCCCTGTCCGCTGCGGAGCCCCCGTGCGGGAGAGCTCGCCGTCGCCGAGCAGGCCGGCTCGGACGTGGTCGCCGCGTGGGTACGCCGCTCCGGCGCCGGCCTCGCGGGCGAGGTGCGCACCTACGACTTGCACGGCAAGCCCGCCTCGGAGCCCTTCGATGTCCTCGGCGCGCAGCAGAGCTCATGCGGCTTGGGGTGTCGCCGCTTTGCGACACGTCGCGTCCCGAAGCTTGTCGCGGTACGGGTGCGCCTGCGGGGACGCGTCTACGTCGCTCGGCTGCCGACGCGCTGGCGGGTATCGGACGGCGGGCGGGCGCGGCGATGGCTCGTACGCGCGCAGCGCCGGATGCGAGCCCTCCGCTCGGTCAGGGAGATCGAGCGTGTGTCCAGCGTGCCCGGATACGCAGCCCGGACCGACTACCGGCTCAAGGCGCCTGACCGCTTCGCCTACCGCACGAACGGTGGGGTGCGGAGCATCGTCATCGGAAGGGCTCAGTGGGTGCGGCCGGACCCTCGCGCGCGTTGGGGGCGACAGCAGTACGGCGGAGGCCTGGCGTTCCGCACCGCGAGCTGGTTCAACTGGACGACGTACGCCCTGCACGTGTTCCTGCTCGAGCGTCACCGTGAGGGGCAGAAGCGGGTGGCCACCATCGCGACCATGGACCCCGGGACGCCGGCGTGGTGGCGCCTCTCCATCGACCTCGACACGTTCCGGGTGCTGCGCGCTCGCCTGGTGACCAGTGGGCACTTCATGACCCAGCGCTTCTTCGCCTTCAACCGTCGGTCCTCGGTACAGCCACCCCCAGGGGTCCCGGGTGGGCCGTGACAGGACACCCCGGGCGGAGCCGATGCCCGCCGAGGCTGAGCCCGCTGGGCGTCGTAGCC
>JBBSIW010000333.1:0-3015 GCA_038231895.1 Solirubrobacterales bacterium
CGTCACCTTCGATCGGGTCCTCGTCGCCGCGGGCCGCCGGCCACGGACCGCCGGAATTGGGCTGGAGGCTGCCCACGTCGAGATCGATGAGCGCGGCGCGATCGTCGTCGACCACCGCTTGCGCACCAGCGCGCCGCGTATCTACGCCACCGGCGACGTGACGGCGCGGCTGCCGTTCACCCACGTCGCGGCGCACCACGCGCGCGTGGCATCGGTCAACGGCCTGTTCGGCATGCGGCGCACCGTCGATGAGACGATCCCGTGGGTCACCTTCACCGACCTCGAGGTCGCGCACGTGGGCCTCACGGAGGCACAGGCCCGCGAGCGCTGGGGTGATCGCACGATCCTCGCGCGCAGCGACTATGCGGTCTTGGACCGCGCGATCACCGAGGGCGAGCCCGAAGGCTTCGCGCTGCTCGTCGGCGACCCCCGCGGACGGCTGGTCGGCGCGACCGTCGCGGCCGCTGGCGCCGGTGAGGCGATCGCCGAGCTCACCGCCCGGATCGTGGGTAGTGGGTCAGTTTGGGGGCCGGAAGCGAGACCGCAGCCCGTCGCGAAGAACCAGCCCGAGTAGGACCAAGAGCGCCACCAACCCGATCCCATACCATACGCCAGCGGCGACAAGCAGCACGTGTAGGGCATCTCCCATACGTCACTGCGTCGGGATTGACGGAAGCAAGCCCGAGGTTTAGGGAGCTTCGTCAACGAATAGCCGGGTAGGTCGTGCCCTCGCAGGTCGTCGAGCAGGGCTGCCGGGTCCTCGGGCGGCGTGTCGCCTTCCTGGACGACGACGACGCTCGCTTGCAGCCGGCCCGCGAGTTGCGCGATGCGCTTCTGCAGGTCGGCCCGGTTGGTCAATGCCTCGCCAAGCCTCACGGGTGAAGCGTACCTCTGGCGCGCCGATCGGCAAGCATTCGGCGAGGCGGTCTGACGGTGCCGCACAGGTATGGTGTGCGGTGTCGTGAACCCCAAGCTCCTCGCCATCTACCTCAACGACCATCTCGCGGGCTCCACCTTAGGGCTGGAGCTGGTCCGCCGCGCACTAGGCTCCAACGGCGGAACAGAGCTCGGAAAGTTCCTGGAGCAGCTCCGCGACGACCTCGAGTACGATCGGAACACGCTCAAGGATCTGATGGGCCGTTTGGACATCCGCACCGATCAGGTCAAGGTGGCAGGCTCGTGGTTGGCAGAGAAAGCCGGTCGCCTCAAGCTCAACGGCTCACTCACCGGGTACTCGCCGTTGAGCCGGCTCGTCGAGCTGGAAGCCTTGACCACCGGCGTGGGCGGCAAGCTCTCGCTGTGGCAGGTGCTCTCGCAGGTCCAGGACGAACCGGTCCTGGTCGACTTCGACCATCAGCGCTTCATCGAGCGCGCACAGGCCCAGCTGGACGGTCTGGAGCAGCAGCGCCGTGCCGCGGCGCAGATCGCCTTCGCCGGGGCCGGCTGAGCGCCCGAGCGCCTCGGAGCTCTCAACCCCGCTCGACTCGCAGCCGCGGCGCCAGCTCGGCCAGCACGTCGAAGTCGTCATCCTTCGTCCAGACGGCGAGATCGTGCGCGAGCGCCGTGGCCGCGATGATCGCGTCCATGGCGCCTGTGCGCCGTCGGCTGGCGCGAGCTGCGGCGAGCAGCTCGGCGAGCCGGTAGGCCACTGGCTCATCGTAGGAGAGCGCGATGAACCGTCGCGCGCGGCTCATCGTCACTTCTCGGAGCCTGCGCAGCGGCTGGCTGTCCGGTCCCCCGCTGCGCGATGATCACATGGCGGTCAGAGCCCTGCTCCACGCGCGCGTTGGCGGGGATCGGATACGGGCCGCGGTCTGACTCGTCGCCGTAGGCGGTGAAGTGGATGGGCACCCGGCGCTGGCTGCGCGGGACCACGCCGTAGGGGATGCCGTATGCGCCGCCGCCGCCGAAGTCGGCATGCAGGAAGTGGTTGCCGTGCGAGTCGATGGAGGCGATGTAGGCGCTCGAGCGCGAGTCGACGGGATCGCGGGAGACGTCGCGGTTCCAGGCACTGGTTGAGGGGAACACTGGCAGCCGGCGACCTTTGGCCCGCGCGGTGCCCGTGCCGAGACCGCCACGCTGCCAAGGCCGCCCAGCGCGACGGCGGCCACGGCGATGGCTGTGGCGCGAGCACGCATCACGATGTGTCTCGTACCCGCGCCCTGTTGACTTGAGTCTTATGCCCGCGATGGACTCGATGCCGCGGCGCCCTCCCGGCGCCCCTGCGTGCGCATCTCCGAGAGGATGCGCTCGAGCCGGGGCTCGGTGTCGTGGTCGACGTGGCTCATGGCGCTGGCGACGAGTGGGTGAACGCCCCCGATCTGGGCGTGCATCTCGTGTGCGACGGCCCGGTAGGCGGGATGGCCCTCGCGGCCCGAGCGCAGCTCGATCAGCTGCATGGCCTCGCGAGCGTTGAGATCGAGCACGTAGCGGATGCGGTAGCCGAGGCACAACGCGTAGGGCGCGGCCCGCCACAGTCCCGCGCCGGCCAGGCGCTCGTACTCGCCGCGCGAGCGCTCGAGCGCCCGCCGGTAGGCCTCGCCCTGGCCGGCGGCGTCGACCTCCTCGGGCACGTCCGCACCGAGGTCGGGCGTGAGCGCCTGCCACTGGCACGTGAGCATGCGGTGACGCTGGAGGTCACGAAACGCCCCGTAGTCGGACACGATCTCGAAGCGGTAGTGCAAGGTCTCGAGCCCCCGACCGGGGCGGTAGCGACGGTTGCGCCGATCGCCGACCAGGTCTTCCCACAGGCCCTCCAACTGGGTGCCCGACATGCCCTGGATCGCCTCGATGGTCCGCTCCTCGGGCACGCCGGAGGCCTCGAAGAGCAGTGCGGCGAGCATCTCCTCCTGGGTCCCATCCACGCGCAGCAGACGGACCGACGGGCCTTGGACCGGCTCGGACTCGCGGTCGAGGCCCACGCGGGCCGCCCAGCGCCGGCCCGCCGCGTCGCGCTGCTCGAGATAGTCAACCCACTCGCCCCCGCGGTCGGGACGCTCCACGCGGGCGACGAAG
>JBBSIW010000334.1:0-3004 GCA_038231895.1 Solirubrobacterales bacterium
CAAGAGCTACTTCTATCCGGACAGCCCGAAGGCCTACCAGATCAGCCAGTACGACCAGCCGCTGTGCCGCGGGGGAAGCCTGGCTGAGGTGGGCATCCACCGGGTCCACCTCGAGGAGGATGCGGCGAAGCTCGTCCACGTGGGCGCCTCGGGCCGCATCCATGGCTCCGACGCGAGCCTGGTGGACTTCAACCGCGGCGGTACCCCGCTCGTGGAGATCGTCACCGAGCCCCAGCTGCACTCCCCGGCACACGTCCGCGAGTGGCTCTCGCTGCTGCGGGTGACCCTGCGCCGGCTGGGCGTCTCGGATGTGAACATGGAGGAGGGATCGCTGCGCTGCGACGCCAATGTGTCGGTCCGGTCCGAGGGCGCCGATGCGCTCGGGGTGAAGACTGAGCTCAAGAACATGAACTCGTTTCGCTTCCTCGAGCGGGGCATCTCGGCGGAGATCGAGCGCCAGGTCGGCGTGCTGGAGGCGGGCGGGCGGATCGAGCAGGAGACCCTGCACTTCGATCCGCGTGCGGGCAGCCTCACCTCGCTGCGATCCAAGGAGGAGGCCCACGACTACCGCTACTTCCCCGAGCCCGACCTGATCCCCGTCGCCGTGACCGAGGAGATGATCGCGGCGGCTCGCGCCGCGCTGCCCGAGCTGCCGGCGGCCCGGGCGCAGCGCTACGAGACCGCGTTTGGCCTGAGCGCCGACGCCGCGCGAATCCTCGCCTATCGCAGCGACCTCGGCGACTACTTCGAGCGCGCGTTGGCCTACGACGGAGCGACCGGCGGCGACGCGCAGTCCTTGGCCAATTGGGTGACCGGCGAGCTCGTCGCCAGGCTCGGCGACGAGGACCCGGGCGAATCGAAGGTCGACCCCCAGGCCCTCGCGGGCCTCGTTGGCATGGTGCGCACCCGCGCGGTCACCCAGGGGGCGGCGAAGCAGGTGCTCGACCGTCTGGTGGCCGAGGGCGGCGACCCGGCGGCGATCGTTGAGTCCCAAGGCCTCGGGGCGATGGACGATGGCGACGAGCTCGCGACGATCGTGGCAGCGGCGATCGAAGCCAACGCCGACGCCGCGCAGAAGATCCGCGCCGGCAACTCCAAGGCGATCGGCGCGATCGTGGGCTACGTGATGCGCGAGACCAAGGGGCGCGCGGACGGGGGGGAGGTCAACCGCCTCATCTCGGAGCAGCTCCAGCGTCCTGCGTAGGCGTCACGCCTGCCCAGCACGCTTTTCCCAGCTGTCGAGGAAGCGGTCGATCAGCCCCCGGACCACGACCGCCATGGGAAAATTGTGCTCTGTAGACCAGTCCTTCAGCCGTCGATGCTGGGCTTCGGAGAGGCGGACCGGGATCGTGGTCTGCGCGGCGCCGATGGGCTTCTTCCCGCTGAAGTAGGGCAGCGAGAGCCCGTGCAGGCCCCCCGCCCGCTCGCCGGCCTCGGCGACTCCGGCTTCCTCACGGATGAACTGGCTGAAGAACGGCGGCTGGGGGATCCCGATGCCACGCTCGAAGAAGTACTCGAAGATGACCCGCTGCTCATCGTCGGGTAGGCCCTTCACCGCCTTGAACAGGAGGCGGCTGATGTCGCTGGGCTTGCTGCTCGACTCCGACGGCTCCGTCACGGCGGCCCCTTCTACGGTATCTAGTGGATATCGCGATGATACCGGCATCCTATGGAGGCCACGGAACGGCCCGCCTCACCCTGTGCCGCCGGTCATCCGGCGAGCTGCTCAGCAGCCGGTGGCGTCGCGCAGCGTTCGGCAAGCCTGGCCATGCGCGGGGTCGACAGGACTGCGCTCCGTCGGCGAAATGCTGCCCGACCAATGGTGTGGACGTTGTCGAGGTTCACCACACAGTCAGTGGGCACGTCGTCGTCTCCCGCGGTGAGGTCGAGCTCTGAGACGAGGCCGCGGTTGGTGCGCGTCAACGCGGCGACCACGACCGCGGCGATCCGGTCGGCCACCGGGTCCCGCGTGAGCACCAGCACGGGACGGTCGCCACCGGGAGTCGCGGCGAACCAGATCTCACCGCGCTGCATCGGCCCAGTCGGCCCAGTCCTCGGCAGGACCCCAGTCGGCGATCGCGGCGAGTGAGCGCTCAGCCTCGGAGGCCGGGACCTTCTCCCACCGCGCTGCGTCCAGCTGAGCGGGCCGCTACACGCGTACCATGAGCGAACATCCCAGGCAAGGAGACCGACCATGGCACGACTCATTCGCATGGACCACACCGGCCACAGCACGCTGGCGGAGTGGGAGGCGACGGACCCCAGCTCGGTCGAGGCGGCCGTGACGGCGTTCCGGCGGGAGCTCGATCGCGGCTGCTTTGCCACCGTGTCACTCGGCGAGGGCCACGCGGAGCAGGTGACCGAGCTTCCAGTGGATGCCGACCTCGTGGTCATGCGCCGGCCGATCGCCGGCGGGTAGCTCGATGGAGGCCGGTGCGGCGAGCGCGCAGGCGCTCCCCGAGCTCGCGAGCGTCTACTGGCGCCCGCGGGTCGACGAGCGCTCCCTGCGCCGGCGGGGCGCCCTGTGGACCACGGTCACCGTGGCCCACGTGGTTCCGTTCGTCGCCATCGCGATCCTGATCTTCCTGCTCCAGCCGCTCGCAGTCGCGGTCTCGCTGATCGCGCTGGCCAAGGCATGGATCATCCCGGAGCTCTACGCCCAGCGCGGGGCCAACGTGCTGCGCCCCCGCAGGCGCTTGCAGGCCGGGCCCGAGCGCCGCGCGCTCGGCCTGCTCGGCGACCTCGTCGGCTCGGATGCCCGCGATCTCTACGGCGAGACCGGCCTGGTGCTCGAGCGTGGGCACCTCGGCGCGTGGCTCGTCGGGGAAGCCGGAGCGCTGCTGGTGCGCCCGGGCAGCCGGCGCGTGCTCTGCTACTGCGTGCGGGTACCCGACCCCGACCTGCCCTCCGCTGACCGCGTGTCGCACCTGCTGCTGGCGCTGCGTGAGGACGAGGCCGGGTTCGCCACGGTTGCCAACCTCGCCTTCGCCGGCGCCTGCTGGCG
>JBBSIW010000335.1:0-3000 GCA_038231895.1 Solirubrobacterales bacterium
GGCGAGCCCGAGCATCGCGACGGCCGGGCCACCCAGGCCGGCGATCTCCCAGAACCAGTCAAAGGACCCATGGACCAACCAGTAGAGGAAGGTGACCGTGGCCCCGGCCGCCACGGCCCCCGCCAGGCCGCCGCGGCGCACCGCGCGCAGCGCACCGAAGAGCGCCGCCGCCAGCCAACCCACCAGCAGCAGCGCCCCCACGACGCCGGTCTGCGCCAGCGTGCGCAGCTCCAGGGAATGCGGGTAGCGGGGCGTCTCGTCGCTGCGCCCCCGGCGGAGATAGTCCTGACCGAAGTTGTCGGCGCCGATGCCCACCAGCGGATGGCGCGAGAAGGAGCCGGCGGCCACGCGGTAGAAGTCATAGCGGTTGCTCCCAAGCCCCTGCGTGAGCCGGGAAGCGCCCGGCTTGGTGGCCGGATAGCCCGCCTTGAACGACTTCCATTCGTGGTCGGCGCGCGCGACCGGGTTGCCGATCACGGCCAAGCCGACCACCGCGACGAGGACAACGGCTGCGATCCCGAGTGCGCCCACCGCACGGTAGCCGATGCGCTTGACCCCTTCGGAAGGGCTCATTCGAGACTCCAGCAGTGCGCCGGCAGTCACGACCAGAGCCACGAGCGCAGCGGCAAGCAGGACTGGCTGGTCTACGGCATGGGGTGCCAGTCGGTCCACCTTGATGCGGTTCGCGATGTCGAGCATCGTGGGCGCTGTCACGGCTACGGCCACCCCGATCGGGACCAGCACCGCGAACGAGCGAGGCCGCTGCGGCGTGATCACGAAGAACAGGATGAGCACGATCGGAACCGAGAACACCCCCCCGCGGCTCTGGGCGAGCAGCGCCGCGTCTGCGAGCAGGACCGTCCCACCGGCAAATGCGCCACGCAGCCACCACGGCACCTCTCGCCGTGCGGCGAGCAGGAGAGCCGGCCAGGCGGCCATCAGGAAGGTCGCCGCCGCGCCGTTCGGGTAGTCCGCCGGGAACCGGAGCCGGTTGCCGAGGAAGTAGTGCTGGGGGTCGGCGGCACTTCCGACCGCGATCACGGTGTAGGCCGCGAGCAGGACGATGCCAAGCGTCCACAGCCCCAGGACGGCCGCCGCCGTCTCGCCCCGCTGCGCCCAGAGTGCAAAGAGGACGAAGATCAGTAGGTAGAGCAGCGTCCGGTTGGCACCGTCCCAGGCATCGCCCTTGCTGTCGGCCCATGCGATCGACAAGAAGCTCCACGCCGTGTAGGCGAGGAGGAACCCGCCGGCGATCAACACCGTTCGGGGCACGGGCGCCAGCCGGGGACGCAGCACGGCCGCCGCGACCGCCAGCATGGCCAGGATGCCCAGCGCGGCCGGGTACCAGAGGGTCGACGCGTACCCAGCGCCCTGGCTCGCCCCGACCACGAACAAGGCCACGGCGAGGAGCGCGGGCAGCGTGGCGGGAGCGGCTTGGAGTCGGCGAAGGAGGATCACGAGGGCCCGAGGGTGGGGCGCAGGGTATCTGCGCCGCGGTATGCGCCGGGCGTCAGGCCACACCGCGGACCATCAATGCTGCCCAACCCGGGCAATGCCTCACGATGGCTCATCACGATCTGCGCGCGGAGGCGCGTCACGCATGGACATGTCTCCGAGCAGCCTCTAGCATCGCTGCAGTGGATCGGCCAGCATGCCGGTCGCCGAAGCTGGTCCACACAGATCCCGAGTGCCGGTGGGCGCCACATGACATCGCTTCGCTCGCATCGCAGCTTTGCTTGCCTCATCCCCCTCGTAGCTGCGACGGCGCTGGCGCTCGCGGCGCCCATCGCCTCGGCGCAGACCTCGCAGGGGGGCTATACGCCGCCGGGCTCCGACGTCCAGGCCGAGATCCAGGACTCTCCAAGCTCTCCATCGGACGGCCCGAGCGCAACCAAGGCCGCGAACACGGTGCAGCGGTCGGGCTTGACGGGCAACGCCACGCTGCCGTTCACGGGCCTTGACTTGGGCTTCATCGGGCTCGCGGGCGTCGGGCTGGTGCTGGTGGGCTTCACCCTGCGCCGCATGACCGTGCGCGGCGCCAGGGCGCAGCAGCGTAACGCCGCTTAGCCGTAGGGGTTACTGCATGGGGATCGTGCGGCGCCGGCTTCGGTGCCGCTCATCCGATCTCGCTTCTGTGCCGAAAACAGTGCCAGGCGGCTTTCGCAGCCTGGCGCCCCGCCGGTGCGGGCGCGCCACCCGCTGCGCAACGCTGACTGAGTCGGTATACCAAGCACACACGCGCGTCTTCGCGCCGTCGATCTGAGAGAACATGAGCGTACGCCCCCTCGAACACGTCACGCGCAGGGTGCGCTGGCCACGACACCGCCGAAACGCGGCGCCGCGCCTGGACATGTCCTGGCTGCTCGACGGCCCCGGCTTCAACTGGCTGCGCTTCGCCGTCGACCTGGTCATGCTCGGACTCTCCGTCGGGGCGGCCGTCGCCGGCGCCCACGCGGCGAAGGTCCCCCTCGACGGACTCGTCTCGCTCTACTTCTTCCCGCCGTTCGTCGTCGTGTTGCTGTATCTGCGCGGGATGTACAAGCGCACGCTGAGCATCTCCATCCTCGATGGCATCCTGCCGGTGCTGAGCGGGATCGCCGTGGCCGCCATGGCCTGCCTCGCCGCGGTGGTGTTCACGGATCCCGCGGCGCGCCCGGCGGGCCTGCTGGCCCGCGCGTGGCTCTTCGCGACCATGTACGTCGGCGCCGGGCGCATCCTGCTCAGCGTCAGCCAGCGCCGTGCGCGCAACCGGGGTCTGCTGGGGCGAAAGGCGGTGATCGTCGGCGCGGGAAAGGTCGGCGCCCACGTCGCGCGGCGCCTGGAGGAGCATCCGTTCTACGGGCTTCGTCCGGTGGGCTTCCTCGACGCCGATCCACCGCCAATGATCGACGTAGCCGATCGTCGCGCGCCCGTGCTCGGGGGCCCCGACGACCTCGAGCGAGTCGTTCGCGAAGTGGGCATCGAGCACGTGATCCTCGCGTTCTCGTCGGAGGCCGACCA
>JBBSIW010000336.1:0-2998 GCA_038231895.1 Solirubrobacterales bacterium
CAAGACCTCGCGGGCCCGCTCGCGGTCGGCGCCGTCGGAGAGCTCGATCTCCAGGTGGGGGCGTCCGACCGCCGCCTTGAGCGCGGCCGGCGTGCCCTCGGTGACCAGGCGGCCCGCGTGGATGATGCCGACACGGTCCGCCAACTGGTCGGCTTCCTCCAGGTACTGGGTGGTCAGGAACACGGTCGTGCCCTCGTCCTTGAGCCGGCGGACCTCCTCCCACAAGGTCAGGCGGGAGACGGGGTCAAGCCCCGTGGTGGGCTCGTCGAGGAACAGCACCTCGGGGTCGTGGATGAGGGCCATGGCCAGGTCCAGCCGACGGCGCATGCCGCCGGAGTAGGTCGCCACCCGTCGGTCACGAGCCTCGACGAGGCCGACTCGTTCGATCAGAGCCTCCGCCCGTGGGCGCACCGCCGCAGGGGCAAGGCCGTGCAGCTTGGCCTGGAGCTCGATCAGCTCGCGTCCGGACATGAGCGGGTCAAGCGCAGCCTCCTGAAGGGCGACGCCGATGCGGCGGCGCACCCCGTCGGGCTCGGCGGCAACGTCGTGACCGGCCACGCGGGCGTGTCCGCCGGTGGGTCGCAGGAGCGTGACCAGCATGCGCACGATGGTGGTCTTGCCGGCTCCGTTTGGCCCCAGGAAGCCATACACCTCGCCCGCCTCGATCGCGAGATCGACGCCATCGACGGCCTTGACGGCCCCCTTGAACTCACGCTCCAGGTTGACCGCTTCGATCGCGAGCACCGTGGTGCAGAGCATACGCGGGGGGTCATGGGCGCCCGAGCAGCAGGGAATGCGCCGGTCCACCGCACCCTTCGCCGCCTTTTGGTGTTCAATTGACCTTGATGAAGCGATCGCTCACAGCCGTTGCGGCGCTCGGTGCCGCCTGCATGCTGCTCCCGGCCACCGCGTCCGCTCGCCTCAGCGAGGTCGGGGGCTCAAGGGCCCAGGGCCGGCCCAGCTGCCCCACCAACCCCTGCCTCGCCGTGAGCCGGACCACGGGGGTTCAGATGCAGGGGGCCGGGGGCAGGAATCCCTACCTGGTCCCGCGCAACGGATCGATCGTTGCCTTCACCGTCTCGCTCGGCAAGCCGAGCACGAAGCAGGTCGCATTCTTCAACAAGAACCTCGGTGGGGCGCCGAGCGCTCGGCTCACCGTGCTTCGGCCCGCTCGCCGCCGCGCGAACAACTTCCACTTCGTGGTCAAGGCGCAGAGCGACGTCATGCAGCTCACCTCGTTCCTGGGCACCACGGCGCAGTTCGCCCTCGCCCGGTCGATACCCGTCGCCAAGAACGACCTCCTGGCGCTGACGGTGCCCACCTGGGCGCCCGTGCTGGCGGTGGGGCTCGGAAGCAACACGATCTGGCGGGCCTCACGACCCAAGCCCTGCTCGGACAACGAGGCGTTCCAGCAGACGGCTCAGCAGGAGATCGGCGGGCAGACGCAGTACGCCTGCGAGTACAAGACAGCTCGCATGACCTACAGCGCGACGCTGATCTCCACTCCCTGAGGGACCCGACCCGGGCGCCTGCACCTGAGGGCGCAATCCATGTCCGGTTCGGGGTCGGGGTCGGGGTCGGGGCGGCTAGCCCGTACCACCCGTGCCGCCGGTGCCCCCCGTGCCGGCGCCGCCAGTGCCCCCTCCGCCGGTGCCTCCGTCCGAGTTGCCGGTGCCACCCGTGCCGCCCGTTGCCGCGCCCGATCCGCCGCCCTGGTCGGTCGCGCCGGCGCCGCCCCCCTGGTCGCTGGCCCCGGAGCCGCTGTCCGCGGGGGCGCCGCTGTCCCCGGCGCTTTGATCGGTGCTGGAGCCCTGGTCGGCCGCGCTGGTCGAGGTCGTCGCGGTGGTCGAGGTCGACGTCGTGGTCGTCGACGTCGACGTCGGCGTGGTGTTCGTGGGGACGGTCAGCTCCGGCCTCTTGAGCGCGTCGTCATCGCCGCCGCCCCCTCCGCCGCAGCCCCCCACCGCGGCTCCCGAGGCCAGGGCGCAGACCAGTGTTCCAAGCAGGAGGACGCGGCGCAGCATGGCGCTAGGGCCCCCCCACCGCGCCCATGCGCCGGCCGCAATGGGGGCAGTCGTTGAGATCCTTTTGCACCAGTTGGTCGCACCAGTTGCAGAACCGCAGGTGCTCGACCGCCCATGGGAGCTCGGAGGCCGAGGGGGCCAGCGGGATGACCTTGCCCACGACCTCGAAGGCCTCGCCGGTGTCGTGGTCGACGTAGATCTCGTCGGGGTCGGCTTCGATGATCACCTCCCGCCCGCTGGACGGGGCGCGCATGCGGTAGCGCTGACGCGAGCTCACGGCGCGGGACTCTAAATGATCGGGTCCCGGTCATAAGCTGGAAGCCTCGTGCGAGTTCTCATCTTCCACGGCTATCTGCTGCACGGGACGGGCTCCAACGTCTACAACGCCAGCCTGGCCGCGGCATTGGCGTCCCTCGGCCACGAGGTGCACCTTCTCTGCCAGGAGCGCGACCCGATGGCGCTGTCCTTCGTTGACGCCGCCGGCACGTGGGACGGCGGCAGGCTGCGCGTGACCGGTGACTCCGCGCGCGCGCGCTGCACCGTGTACCGCCCGGACATCGGAGGGCTCCTGCCGGTGTACGTGGCCGACCGCTACGAGGGCATCGAGGCGCGTCCGTTTCCAGAGCTCGACGACGGCGAGCTCGCGGGCTACGTCGAGCGCAACGTTGCGGCGGTCCGCGACGTGGTGGCCGCAGCGAGTCCCGACGTGGCGCTGGCCAACCACCTGATCATGGGGCCCGCCGTCCTGCGCCGCGCCCTGGCCGACACCGCGCTGCCCTATGCGGTGAAGGTGCACGGCAGTGCGCTGGAGTACACGGTCAAGCCGCATCCAACCCGCTTCCTGCCCTTCGCCCGTGAGGGGTTGGACGGCGCCCGAGCCGTGCTCGTGGGCTCGCGGCACACGGCTGAGAGCCTGTGGGCCGCGCTCGGGGACCCCGCGCTGCGCGCCCGGACGCGGCTTGGGCCTCCGGGCG
>JBBSIW010000337.1:0-2988 GCA_038231895.1 Solirubrobacterales bacterium
CTGCTCGGAGCCTCGTCTACGCTCGCTCGGCGATGGTGGCGTAGGCGTCGGGCGGTATCACGGAGCGTCTGGCGGCGCCGTGAGGGGCGCCGCCAACGGCGCGCGCGACCAGCCAGAGCGCGACGGGGACGAGGGGCATGAGCAGGCGGGGCTCGGCGGCGACGGCGAGATGAAGGACCACCGAGAGCACGGCGAGGGCGACCAGGAGGGCGACCTCCGGGCGCCGCCAGCGGCGTCGGCGCTCGCCATCGCTCCCGGCCCAGGCGAGCGCGGCGATCAACGCGAGGGCCGGGAGGGCGTACACGGCCGACCGGATCGGGGACAGCGGCTTGAACGAATAGGGCGCGTTGGCCACGAGACGGCCCGCATTCGCCAGGACGTGGGACGCGTAGGTGGCGGGATGGTCGCGGATCCAGTGCGTCGCCTGATGCCGCATCGCCGCGTCCTGCTCGAGCGCCGGGAGTGAGTGCAGGTGACGGAAGAATGGTCTATGTGCAGCGAGCTGAGGGTCGCTCTGGACCTCGATCTCCGAATGCCAGTCACCGCGGGCGCCGGTATACGGGGCGGCCATCCAGTAGAGGTTCGAGCCTCCCGAGTTGCCCCAATAGAACACCTTCCCGGTGATCGAATGCGTGTAGATGAGCCAGGGCGTAGTCACCAAGAGCGCAACGGCGAGGACGCCAGTGATCGGCAGAGTCGCCGGTCGGAGAGAGCGGCGGACCAGCAGCACGAGCGTCAAGACCAGCAGGAGGCCGACGATGTACCCGTACTCCACGCGCAGGAGGACGAGGTAGCCGAGGGCGCCACCGGCGAGCAGGAGATGTCGCCGCGACTTGGTCGTTCGGTGACGCACGAGGCCGAAGATCAGCGCGACCACCGCGAGGATCGCCACCGGCTCGTTCCGCAGGTACGGCAGGAGGGTCCAGAGCGGGGCGTAGAGCCCGAGGGCAACGGCTCCTGCGAGCGCGACGCGAGGAGTCGTCTCGCGGCGCAGAGTCCGATGCAGCAACACGACGGCACCGAAGAGGGCCAGCGGCCCGATCAGACGAGTCACCGTGAGCGGGACGTGGAGGGCCACGAGCGGCGCGAGCAGGAGCGGGAGCCCGGGACCGTGCCAGAGGTAAAGGTCCGCGTGGGCGCTGCCGAGCTGCGCGTAGTGGCCGTGTGTGAGGTTGCGGGCGAAAAAGAGGTAGAGGTTCTCGTCACCGCTGGCCCCGCCGAAGGCATCCACGCCCCTCCCCACCAGTGCGAGCGCGACGAAAAGCACCAGCAGCGGCGTGAGCACGAGGCTGTCGTCGCGGCCGAGAAGCCTCCTCAGGCGCTCAGGCAAGAACAACGGGCAGGCCCTGTCGTCGCCTGGTAGCGGGCAGCGCGATCACGACCCCGAGCGCAAGACCGAAGGCCGGGTCGGAGCGTAGCCCTCGAGCAGCGGCAGCGAGAAGCGCGAGACGAGCACGAGCGCGATCGTAGTGATCGTCACACCGGTGAGGCTGCCGGCCCCGCAGGCCGCGCACAGGGCCGAGCCCGAGCAGCTCCACTTGGAGTGCGGCCCCCACCCAGCCGAGCATGACGATCTGTTGGTGATGCCGAATGATGCCTGGCCGCGCGCGATTTCAGAAGGGTCAGCCCGGCGGCGTGAAGGAGGCCTCGTCGGTGTACAACCGTCCCGGCGCGCCGTACAGTCCCACGCCGAAGATCCAGCCCGAGGCGTCCGCGGCGGGATGGGTGGGCGTGGCCGTCAGGCCGACCGGCCAGTCCTCTGCGGTGCCGAGAAACCACGGGCGCCCATCCAGTGACCACTCGATCCCCACGCCCTGCGCCACCCGCGCGGAGATCTCAAACCAGCGGCCGACGGGCGGCGCCACGAGCCGCCGGGGCCAGTCGATTCTCCTCCCATCCGCGCGGCGCTCGGTCCAGTTGGAGACCACGAGCACGGGGTCGCCGGAGCGTGAGGGAGTGCCGTCGGGTCGCCGCGGCGGACGCTTCCATGCGCCGGCGTCCATCAGATCGACCCACCACTGCGGCTCGGACCCGACTCCCCCGCCCCCGCTCGGGAAGACGAGCTTGAACTGCATGACGTTCCCCCAGGCGTGCGTCCAGCGCATCCTCGGCGGGATGAAGAAGGAGGCCCGGTAAACCCCCGAGGCGTCCCGCCCGTCACCGGGCAGGCGCTCGAGGGGCAGGCCGTCGTCACCGTGCCACCCCGTCTCCGGAGCGCGGACCGCCCACTCCTTGTAGAGCTTGGCGTGCTGTCGCCCCGCCGCGACCTGCGCGGGCGATACCCAGAAGCGGACGGGGCGATGCCCGGAGCGCGAGGGCACGTCGTCCGCGCCGGCCGGCACCACGGCGATCTCCCGTGCGCGGAACTCCGGGCGCCGCCACCAGGTCCATCCGGCGAGGCCCGCGCTCGTGAAGCCCCCCGGCTGCGCCGTGGCCGCCGGGGCCGACGGGCGGTCCGCGGCGGGCAGCGCGGCCAGGGTGACGAGGAGGACGAGCCGACCGAGCACCACTCAAGGATGCCCGTTTTGCCCGCGGCCCTCGCCGCTTCAGCTCCCGGGCGTGTATCCGGCGTCGTCGATGTAGAGGCGTCCGGGCCCGCCGTAGAGCCCGGCGCCGAAGATGAACCCGGAGTAGTCGTTGGCCGGATGCGTCGGCGTCGCGACGAGCCCCGTCGGCCAATCGGAGCTGCTTCCGGTGAACCAGGGCTTGCCGTCGAGCGAGAACCGGATGGACTGGCCCTGGACAATCGTGGCCGAGATCTTGAACCAGCGGCCGACCGGGGGCGAGACCATCCGCGCGTTCCAGTCGGGCTGGGAGCCGTCAGCGCGCTTCATCGTCCAGTTGGACGCCACCATCACCGGGTCCTTGTCACCGGGGAGCGACCCGTCGGCGCGCCGCGGACGCTGCACGCCCGACATGCCGTTCCACGTGTCGGCCGACATCATGTTGACCCACCACTGCGGCTCCGAGCCCACGCTCGTGCCGCCC
>JBBSIW010000338.1:0-2980 GCA_038231895.1 Solirubrobacterales bacterium
AGAGGCTGAACCCGTTGTGCTTGAGCAGGTTGGCCGACCTCGAGCGGCTGACCTGGCGAGCGCTGTTGTTGACCGCCGAGGTGAGGATCGGGCCCTGCGTTCCCAGCAGCGGCGAGATGGTGCACGCCGGCGGCGCCACCGTCGAGCCCGACGGGGTCAGACCGCTCGACGCGGCACCCGGAACGGCGGGTGCCTTGGAGAGCTCGACGATCACGCGGCCCTGGGCGTCGTTGGTCCCGACCTTCATCCCAGCGCCGCCGAGGAAGTAGTCGGGGTAGCCGTCCCCGTTGACGTCGCCAGGTGAGGCGGACGAGTCCCCGGGCCCGTCACCGGCCATCCCCGGGAGGGTGGACAGCACCGCGCCAGTACGCGGATCGAAGACGTAGGCGCCCCCCGGGATGGGGGGAACACCAAATTGCGGGAACCCGGCATTGGCGTGCCTCACGACCAGGAGGTCGGCCCTTCCGTCGCCGTTGAGATCCCCGGCCCCGGCGTAGACGTAGCCAAAACTGCCGTTCTCGACCGGAGCGGGGTCGTCGAGCGCCTGGATGACCGAGTTGTCGACGCCGCTTAGCACGTACCCGCGGCCGTGGCTGGCGCCTCCGACGGTCTGGCCCGGCGCCCCCACGTAGATGTCAGGAACGCCGTCGCCATTGACGTCGCCGGGCGCCAGGCCGCTGCCGACCATCAAGCCAAATCCTCCGCCGGTCTCCGGACTGGGAATCGTCCTTAGGACCGCGCCGGTCTTGCCGTTTGTCACATACGCGACGCCATCGGGGTTGTTATGGCCATAGGCCGCGATCACCGGGTCGTCCACGCCGTCGCCGTTGAGGTCACCGGAGTCGCCGACCCCGAAGCCGAAGAACTCCTCCGCCTGAGGCGGAGCCGGATTCTCGAAGCGGTAGAGCTTGTGGCCGTCCTTGCCGCTAAAGGCGTAGGCCGCCCCCACGGCTGGGCAGGGCCCTGTCACCGGCGGCGTGGACGGATCGAAGTCATCGTCAAAGGTGCAGGTTCCGACCTTCTCAAACGACGCGGTCTCGATGAAGTCACGGACGCCGTCGCCGTTGAGATCGTTCGTTGCCAACGCGTACCGGTCACCAAATCCCGCCCCGGGTTGCGGCGTGGGATCGTCGACCGTGTACAGCAAGCCTCCGCCGTTGCCGCTGAACACGTAGACCTTCCCCTGGTTTGCGTTTGGGCCCACCTGCTGCCTGAATGCCCCGACTGCGATGTCCGGCGTGCCGTCCCCGTTGACGTCGCCGAGCCCGAGCACCGACGAGCCGAAGTTCCCAAAGGGATGTGACTGGACCTCGGGGTTGTGCAGCGTCAGCAGCACCTTTTGCGTCCGACCGCTGAAGACCCATGCGCGGCCTCCGTGCGTGAAGGGTCCGACATCCTGGCCGGGGCTCCCAACCGCGACATCGTTGACGCCGTCGCCATCGAGATCACCCACGGTGTTCATCGACCAGCCGAACCTGCCTTTGGCCTGCGGCGTGGGAGAGTCGAGCGCCACCGCGGTGTAGGACGGGAGCGGTCGCGCCGCTTGGGCAGGCACCGCCGAAAGCGCTGCCAGGAACGCTGCGGCTAGAACCACCCAAGCCACCCGCGAGCTTGCCGCCCGTCGAGACAGCCGTATGTGCGAACGCGGACCGCAAGCTGATGCTCTTCCCACCGAAGGACCCCTCCCATAGAATGCCGCTGACATGTTACATCGTATACCATGCGCCCGCTTGTGCGCAACTCGAGGGGCCCTCGCCGGGCGTGGGCGTCGATGCTCCGCCTCCGGTGTCGGCCAGCTCAACCCCCGGGGCTGCCACGCGTCGGTACACGAGCGCCGAACATGAGCGAGGGCGCAGCCACCCAGGCGACGAGCTCGCTTGCCGGTTCGGTACACCGGCAGCTCAAAGCGGACATCCTCGCGTGCCGCGTACTCCCAGGCACGATGATGGGCGCCGCGCAGCTGGCGGAGCGCTTCGAGGTCAGCCGCACACCCGTGCACGAGGCGCTCAAGGCGCTCTCCCAGGAAGGGCTCTTGCGCGTCCTGCCCCGCGTCGGCTACATCGTCACTCCGGTCACAGTCGCAGACATCGACGAGATCTTTGACCTTCGACTCAGCCTCGAGGTGCTCGGCGCCGGGCGTGCCGCCGAGCTCGCCACCGACCAGGACGTCACGAACCTTCAAGCGCAACACGCCCGCGCCCAGGAAAACCTCGGCAGCGGCTCGCCGCACGACCCGGCCTACCTCGAATCCCTCATGGCAGGCAACCGCGAATTCCACACCTCCGTCGCCGCGCTGTCAGGCAACCACCGACTCGCACGAATCGTGGATGGCCTGCTCGACGAAGGACAACGCATCTACTTTCTCTACTTCCGCTCAGACAGGCCTGCCCCACCCGGCGACGCACACGACGACGTCATCCAAGCGCTGGCAGCCAGAGACCCCCAAGGCGCCCGCAACGCCATGACAGCCCACATCCAAGACATGCGCGAAGGGACGCTCCACGGGTCACTCCTCATGTAGCGGCCTAGACCCCCCCGCCACTGCGCAGGAAACACAGAACCACGGACCATCTGGCTCCCGTTCACGCGCCAAAGCAGGCGACATGCCACCGAGGTGCCAAACGCTCGCTGGCGACGACACGCGACAGTGTCGCTGACGGCGAGCTCGCGACTGCTTCCGGCCGGGAGCGGGCGCAAACCTGAGCTGAGATGTGATTGCGGCAGCGGCCGCAGACCCGGGCGCCGCCCTCGCTCACGACCGGCCGGGCGGGCGGCCCAGCCGCGCGCGCCTGGGCTCGAGATCGTTTGCGATCGTGCGGGTGCTCGCGGCCTCCTTGGCGATCGCGGCGGCGATGTCGCTGCGACGGACGAGTTCCCCGGGCTCGCAGCCCAAGATCTCGCAGAGCACCATCAACAGCCGCAGGTTCAGGCGTTCGGGGCGGCCTGTGACCAGCCGCCACACCTGCGAGTCAGATAGCTG
>JBBSIW010000339.1:0-2960 GCA_038231895.1 Solirubrobacterales bacterium
AGGCTCGGAGGTGTTCAACACGTGGATCTACGACGGGCTGATGCTCAGCGCGGCCGGCCTGTGCCTCGGGCGTGCCTGCACCGTGCGGGCCGAGCGCGGGGCGTGGCTCGCGTTCGGCATCGGGCTGGCGTCCTATGCGGCCGGAGAGATCAGCTACTCGCTGCTCTACGCCGGAGTGGAGCACCCACCCAGCCCGGCGCTGCCCGACGTGTTCTACCTCGGCTTCTATCCGCCCGTGTACGTGGGGTTGATCCTGCTCGCGCGCGCTCACATACGCGACCTCGAGACGAGCATGTGGCTGGACGGCGCGATCGGGGCGCTGGCCATCGCCGCCGTGGGCGCAGCCCTCATCTTCGATCCCATCCTTGCCTCCACGGGCGGCGCCACGGCCGAGGTGGCAACCGACCTCGCCTACCCGCTCGCCGACTTCCTGGTGCTCGCGGTGGTCGTCGCGGTCCTCGCCGTCACCGGCTGGCGGCCCGGACGCACCTGGGCGATGATCGCCGCGAGCTTCATCGTCGGAGGCGTCGCCGACGCGTTCTATCTGTATGAGAACGCGAAGGGGATCTACGTCGAAGGCACGCTGCTCGACACGCTGTGGCCCGCCTCGACCCTGCTCCTCGCCTATGTCGCCTGGCGCTCGCCGCGACCCGCCGGCCCGGCCCTGGCCCGCGGCATCCGGCTCGCGCCAGGTGCTGGCGCTGTTCGACCTCAACGGGTTCAAGCACTACAACGACTCATTCGGCCACCTGGCGGGCGATGCCCTGCTGGCACGGCTCGGACGCCTGCTTTCGGTTCACGTCTCGTCCTATGGCACCGCCTACCGGCTCGGTGGCGACGAGTTCTGCGTGCTGGCGGCGCTCGATGGGCGCGACCCGCGCGAGCTGGCCGCCGAAGCCGGCGCCGGCCTCGTCGCGCGAGGGGAGGGCTTCGTGATCGGGGCCTGCTTCGGGGAGGTCGTCATCCCCGACGAGGCACGCGAGACCAGCGAAGCACTGCGCACAGCCGACCAGCGGATGTACGCGCAAAAGGCGCTCGGGCGGGCATCTGCGGGGAGCCAAGCGCGCGACGTGCTGCTCTCCGTGCTGCGCGAGAGCGTCCCTCGGCTGGCCGACCACCTCAGCACGGTGGGAGAGCTCTCCGACCGCGTCGCCCGCCGGCTCGACCTCAGGATGGAGCAGCGCGAGGAGGTCGTGACCGCGGCCCAGCTCCACGACATCGGCAAGGCCGCGATTCCCGAGGAGCTGCTCTCCAAGACCGAGCCGCTCGATGCGCAGGAGCTCGAGTTCCTCCGACGCCACACGATCGTTGGCGAGCGCATCCTCAGCGCCGCGCCGGCGCTTCGCTGCGTGGCGAAGTCGGTGCGCGCCAGCCACGAGAATTTCGACGGCAGCGGCTATCCCGACGGTCTCGCCCGCGAGAAGATTCCGCTGGCGGCGCGCATCATCGCGGTCTGTGACGGCTACGACCGGCGGGTGGATTGCCGCGGACCTCACAAGCGGGTCGAGCCGCAGATCGCCCTCGACGAGCTCCGGGCGGCGGCGGGGCGCGACTTCGACCCGGTGGTGGTCGATGCGCTCTGCGAGGTGGTGAGCGCCGGACCGCCGGTCGGGCGACGTCCGGCGAGCGAGCCCGAGCCCGTTGGGGTCGGACTGCCGGGCGCCGACGACTGACCGCGCCTGGCGGGCTCGCAGACTCGCGGGCGACCGCGTACGCCCGCCGCCCGTAATCTAGGTCCCTCATGCCGCTGCGCCTCATCACCGCAGGTGAATCCCACGGGCCGGGGCTGACCTGCATCGTCGAGGGCCTGCCCGCTGGTCTCGAGCTGGCGCCCGAGGACCTCAATCGTGACATGGCCCGGCGCCAGCTCGGCCACGGCCGTGGGGGGCGGATGAAGATCGAGAAGGACGCGGCGACCGTCACCGCCGGGGTCCGCCACGGACGCACGCTGGGCGGGCCGATTGCGTTGCAGGTCGCGAACCGCGACTACGCCAACTGGGAGCAGCGCATGAACCCGTGGCCGGTGGACGGCGAGGTGGAGGAGGTTCACCTGCCTCGGCCCGGCCACGCCGATCTGGTGGGAACGCAGAAGTTCGGCCTCGACGACGTCCGCGACGTGCTCGAGCGCGCGAGCGCGCGCGAGACCGCGGCCCGGGTGGCCGGCGGCGCGCTGGCCAAGGCATTCCTGGCCACGCTCGGCGTCCAGGTCTTCTCCCACGTGGTGCAGATCAACACGGTGCGAGCCCCCACGCGCTCCCTCTCCGCCGGGGACTTCGCCGGCGTGGACGACTCGCCGGCGCGCTGCCTTGACCCCGACACCAGCGCAGCGATGGTCGAGGAGATCAACCGCCTGCGCAAGGCCAACGAGTCCCTGGGCGGCGTGTTCGAGGTGCGGGCCTTCGGCCTGGTGCCGGGGCTGGGCTCGCACGTATCGTGGGAGGAGCGCCTCGATGGTCGCCTGGGCGGCGCCATCCTCTCGATCCAGGCGATGAAGGGGGTGGCCATCGGCGACGGGTTCGACCTCGCGGGCCGGCCGGGCTCGGAGGCCCACGACGAGATCTTCCACTCGCCCGAGCGCGGGTACTTTCGCGAGACCAACCGGGCCGGCGGCCTCGAGGGGGGAATGACCAACGGGGAGCCGCTCGTGCTCACCGGCGCCATGAAGCCCCTGCCCACCCTGACCAAGCCGCTGCGCTCGGTGGACATCGCCACCAAGCAGCCCGCCCAGGCCCTGCGCGAGCGCACGGACTCGACGACCGTGCCGGCGGCGGGCGTGGTGGGCGAGGCGATGGTCGCCTTCGTGCTGGCCGACGCCTATCGCCGCAAGTTCGGCGGCGATCACCTCGACGACGTGCGCGGCGCCCTGCAGGCCTACCGAGAGCGAATCGACTGGCGCAGATGAGCGGCGCGCTGGTGTTCATCGGCTTCATGGGGGCGGGAAAGTCGAGCGCGGCCCGGGC
>JBBSIW010000340.1:0-2960 GCA_038231895.1 Solirubrobacterales bacterium
CGATCAGACCCTCCTCCTCGTAGAAGCGAAGCGCCGACGTGGCGACGCCGCTGCGGCTGGCGACCTCGCCGATCGTGAGCGCTTCCGACATTGCCGCCAGTCAAGCAGGCCCACGCCTTGACTTCAAGTGTGGTTGAAGGTGCATGATGCTTGGCATGAGCGTCGGCATCATCACGGGAGCATCGCGGGGCCTGGGCCTGGCCCTCGCGCGTGCGCTGCAAGAACGGGATTGGCGGCTGGTGGTCGATGCCCGGGGGGCGGCGGCGCTCGAGCAGGCGACCGGCGGGCTCGACGACGTCGTGGCGATCCCCGGGGACGTCACGGATGCCGAGCACGGCAGCGCGCTCGTCGCTGCGGCCGGCGAGCACGTCGATCTGCTCGTCAACAACGCGAGCCTGCTCGGGCCGAGCCCGCAACCCGCCCTGGCCGACTACCCGCTCGACGAGCTCGCGCGGGTCTACGCGGCCAACGTGTTGGCTCCCATTGCGCTCGTGGCACTCACGTTGCCGCGACTGACGCCGGGGGCGGCGATCATCAACGTCACCTCGGACGCGGCCATGGCGCCCTACGCGGGATGGGGCGGCTACGGCTCCTCGAAGGCGGCGCTCGACCAGATGACCGCGATCCTGGCGGCCGAGCACCCCGCTCTGCGTGTGTATGCGGTGGACCCCGGCGACATGCGCACGCGGATGCACCAGGAGGCGTTTCCCGACGAGGACATCTCGGACCGCCCGCCCCCGGAGGCGAGCGTGCCGGGGCTGCTGGCGCTGATCGAAGGCTGGCTGCCGAGTGGCCGCTACCGGGCGCGCGAGGTCGAGGTGAGCAGCGGATGAGTGTCGCCGCGCTGGCCGACCCGGTCGCGACGCCTGCGCCGGCCGAAGTGCGGGGCCTGGGGCGCGAGGACGTCGCGATGCTCGTCGCCACGCGCGGTGACGGCGCGCTCGTGCACGCCCGATTCCCCGAGCTGTCGAGCTGTCTCGTAGCCGGGGATCTTCTCGTCATCAACACCTCGGCGACCGTGCCGGCGGCGCTGCCGGCACGCTTGGGGGGGCGGGACGTCGCATTGCACCTCTCGACATCCCTGGCCGACGAGCGGTGGGTCGTCGAGCTCCGAACCTCTGATCGCCTGCGGTTTGGACCTCCGCCAATCGGTGCCCGCCTCGAGCTTCCCGGCAGGGCCCATGCGGAGCTGCTCGCGCCCTATCTCGGCAGCGATCGCCTGTGCGTCGCCAGACTCGCGCTGGGCCAGTCGTCGGGAGACTACCTCGGCAAGCACGGACGCCCGATCCGCTACGCGGCCCAGGGAGAGGACTGGCCGATCGAGGCGTACCAGACCGTGTTTGCAGGGGAGCCGGGGAGCGCCGAGATGCCGAGCGCCGGCCGGCCTTTCACCACAGAGCTCGTGACAGAGCTCATCGCCCGTGGTGTGCTGATCGCGCCCGTGACGCTGCACACCGGTGTTTCTTCACTGGAACGCCGAGAGGCTCCGTATCCCGAGCGCTACCGCGTCCCGGTCGAGACGGCGCGGCTCATCAATGCGGTCCACGCCTGGGGCGGGCGCGCGGTCGCGGTCGGCACGACCGTCGTGCGCGCGCTGGAGACCGTCGCCGGACCCGAGGGCGCCGTTCAGGCGGGGGAGGGCTCGACGGGGCTGATCGTGACGCCGGAGCGCGGCCTGCGAGCGGTCGACGGGCTCCTCACCGGCTGGCATGACTCGGACTCCTCGCACCTGCAGCTGCTCGAGGCGGCAGCCGGCGCCGACCTCCTCGAACGGTGCTACCAAGCCGCGCGCGCCGAAGGCTACGCGTGGCACGAGTTCGGCGACCTCAACCTGATCCTGCCCTGAGGGTCTGTGGCCGGGGCTGGCCCTACGGACGCACGAACGTGTCCGGGTCGGGACCGATGCGCTCCCCGGCGTCGAGCGCCCTGATGGCATCCATGTCCGCGTCGCTGAGGTGGAAGTCGAACACGTCGAAGTTCTCCTCGATCCGCGCGGGGGTGACGGACTTCGGGAACACCACATTGCCGATTTGCAGATGCCACCGGATGACCACCTGCCCGGTGGTCTTGCGGTGGGTGGCGGCGATCTCGGAGAGGGTGGGATCGTCGAGCACCTGGCCCTGCGCGAGCGGGCTCCACGCCTCGGTGACGATGCCGAGCTCCTCGTGCCGGCGCCGCAGGCCGTCCTGCTGGAAGCGCGGGTGCAGCTCGACCTGGTTGACCGCGGGCGTGACGCCGGTGTCCTCGATGATCCGGTCGAGATGGGCCGGCTGGAAGTTCGACACACCGATGGCGCGGACGAGCCCGTCGGCCTGCAGCTCGACGAATGCTCGCCACGTCTCGACGTAGCGGTCGTGGGCCGGGACCGGCCAGTGGATGAGGTACAAGTCGATGTATTCGACCTCGAGTCGATCGAGGCTGGCCCTGAACGCCTGCTTGGCCTGCTCGTAGCCGTGATCGTCGTTGAAGCACTTTGTCGTGATGAAGACCTCGCCCCGGTCGAGGCCGGAAGCGTGTAGGGCTTGGCCGACGCCGGCCTCGTTGGCGTACGCCGCGGCGGTGTCGATGTGGCGATAGCCGGCCAGCAGCGCCTGCGTCGCGACCTCGGCCGTGTCCTCTGGCGGGACCTGGAAGACGCCGAAGCCGAGCTGGGGGATCTCCGCGCCGCCGCGCAGCGGGATGTTCGAAATCTGTCCGGTGGATGAGGGCATCGCTGTTCCGTTCCCGGTTGGGCCGCCGCTCAAACGTCGAGCCGGGCCACCCGGCGAGCCGGGTTACCCCTCCACGGCGACGTGGTGCGCCTTGGCGGCGGGGTGTAGCGCCTCCAGCAGGCTCGTGGCCTGGGCAGTCAGCGCCGAGCGGACGGGGCCGGCGAGCTTGGCCGCCGGACGCAGCGTGAGCGACGCCTCGCGGCGTCGGACTTCGATCGCCCAGGTTCCCGCAACGAGGCCGTCGACGAG
>JBBSIW010000341.1:0-2939 GCA_038231895.1 Solirubrobacterales bacterium
CCAGGACGCGATGCAGCGCAAGGCGCTGCGCTACGACCGCGACGCCGACCAGCACTACGACTACATCTCTGCCTGGATCAAGGCCACCCGGGCGTCGGACCCCGACGCCTCCCTCTACTACCTCGCGGTGATGCTCGAGGGTGGCGAGGACCCGCGCTACATCGTCCGCCGCATGATCGTCCTGGCCTCCGAGGACGTTGGGAACGCCGATCCCCAAGCGCTCGGCGTGGCCACGGCCACCGCCCACGCGGTCGAGCACGTGGGCATGCCCGAGTGTCAGTTCGCACTGGCCCAGGCGTCGATCTACCTCTCCCTGGCGCCCAAGTCAGACGCGGCCAAGCGGGCGATCATCGCTGCGAGCCGGCACGTCCGCGAGCACGGCGCCGAGCTGCCGCCCGACTACCTGCGCTCGGCGGCCTACCCCGGCGCGGCAAAGCTCGGCCGGGGCCAGGGCTATGAGAACCCGCACCGCGAGCGGGAGCACCTCTCGCCCCAGGAGGCCATGCCCGAGGGCTTGGAGGGACAGCGCTTCTACGAGCCCGACGAGGCCGAGGCTGAGCTCGCGCGCAGGCTCGAGGACGTCAGGACGCGGCGCGGGCGATGAGTGTGGCGGCCGCCGGGACGCTTGACTCGTTCAGTCCGGCCACCGGGGAGCTGCTCGGCAGCGTGCCGACCGTAGGGCCCGCCGACGTGCAGCGCGTCGTCGACGAGGTGGCCGAGGTGCAGCCGTTCTGGGCGGCGCTGCAGCTCGCTGACCGCGGGCGCTACATGCGCCGCGTGGCTCACGTCGTCCTCGACGAGATCGACGACATCCGCGACCTGATCGTCCGGGAGCAGGGCAAGCCCCGGGTCGAGGCCTACCTGATGGAGCTGCTGCCGACGATCGACGCGCTGCACTGGATCGACCAGGCCGGTCAGGACATCCTCGCTGACGAGCGGGTCAAGTCACCGCAGCTGATCTTCAAGTCCAAGCGCACCGCGTTCACCTACGAGCCGCTCGGCGTCATCGGCGTGATCTCCCCCTGGAACCACCCATGGACGATCCCGCTCGGGGAGGTGGCGATGGCCCTGATGGCCGGCAATGGCGTGGTGCTCAAGCCCGCGTCGCTGACGTGCCTGATCGGCGAGCGCATCCGCCGCGCGTTCGATCGCGCCGGCTTGCCGGAGGGCATCCTCCGCGTGGTCCATGGGGGTGGCGCGGTGGGCCGGGCTCTGGCGGAGTCCAGCGTGGCCAAGGTGTTCTTCACCGGCTCGGTCGAGGTCGGGCGCGGCGTGGGCGAGGCGTGCGCCCAGCGGATGAAGCGATCCGTGCTCGAGCTGGGCGGCAAGGATCCAATGATCGTGCTCGGCGATGCCCATCTCCCGCACGCGGTCTCCGGCGCGCTCTGGGGCGCCTTCGCCAATGCGGGCCAGACGTGCTCGGGCATTGAGCGCGCGTACGTCATGCGCGATGTCGCCGATCGCTTCGTGACCGGAGTCGTGGAAGGCGCGAGCCGCCTGACTGTCGGCGATCCGCTGGACTGGAGTACCGAGGTCGGCCCCATGATCTCCGACGAGCAGCGCCAGACGGTGCGCGAGCTCGTCGACGACGCGGTGGCGGCGGGAGCGACGCTGCGCTGCGGTGGCCCCGTGGACGTGGCCGGACTGTCCGGCGCCTTTTTCGCCCCGGCCGTTCTCACCGACTGCCGCCACGACATGCGGATCATGCGCGAGGAGATCTTCGGCCCGGTGCTCCCAATCGTGACGGTGGACAGCGAAGAGGAGGCGATCACCCTGGCCAACGACTCGGACTTCGGGCTGGGCGCCTCGGTGTGGACGTGTGACCGCCTCAAGGGCAATCGCATCGCCCGCGAGCTGCAGGCCGGAATGGTGTGGATCAACGACCACATGTACTCCCACGGCGCCTTCCAGACCTCGTGGGGCGGCGTCAAGGACTCGGGGCTCGGCCGAGCCCACTCCAAGTTCGGCTTCTATGAGTGCGTGAACGTCAAGCTCGTGTCGTGGGAGCGCTCGCGTGTCGCCGACTTCTGGTGGCACCCCTACGACGAGACGCTGGGCCGGGCAGCACACGCCGCGGGCAAGCTCCTATACGGACGCGAGTCCGAACGCCCCCAGGCCCTGCGCGAGGGTGCGATCCCGCTGCTCAAGGTGGCGGCGCGGACGCTGCGGGGTCGGCGAGGCTAGGAGGTCAGGGCGACGCCCTCAGCAGCGTCCGCAACGCCGCGAGATGGCGGCCAGATCCAGGGCGGAGACGCTGCGCTTCCTCGACGGCTCGCGCGAGCTGACGCGCCGATGCCACCTCGGCGAGATCGAGCAGTGTGCGCGCGATACCTGTGACCGGGATGCCCACGCGAAGGCCGCGGTCGTCATCCGAGGGGCGGCGCATCCGATGCAGCGCGATACCCGGCCGGCTCCGCCCCCGCCGACCCGCGACCGTGACGTCGACCCGTGCCCTCGCGGTGGGCTGGAGCTCCCACAGCGCGGCGGCGCTGGCGTGGCTGAGCACCGATCCAGGTCCGCCCGCGAGGACCGCGGCCATCCACCGCGCTCGACCGATCAGTCGCGGGTGCCCCACGACGTAGACGCCGCGGTGCACGCGATGTAGGTGACCACCTTGCACCCGGTGGTCGATTGCGCCCGCGCCGAGGCCGAGCTCCCGCAGTTGGCGGCGAGCGACCACGCCGTGCTGGCGTGCAGCCAGCTCGGCGACTGCCCAATCGGGGGACGTGGGCGACATTCACCCTCTATTCCGGGGTCAAGCTCACCCACGTCGGCACGAGAGGGGAGGTTGAGGCCTAAGGGCTCACTCGTTTATTAGTGGCGTGATGTTGGGGGTGATGAGGTAGTTCCATTCGGGGTGGAAGCTGTTGCCGGTGAGGTTGACCGCGGCGATCTCGGCGTCGGTGACCTTGATCTTGGTGGGGTAGGTGTTCTCGTCC
>JBBSIW010000342.1:0-2923 GCA_038231895.1 Solirubrobacterales bacterium
CGTGTTGAAGCGAACGAGCGGGCCGCCGGGACGCCGGTAGGTTCCCTCGACGTAGGAGTCTTGGTCGAGGATCGTCGCGCTCTTCAGCGCGCCGGTGTTCGCGAGCTTCACGAACGTCGAGAAATCGATCCTGTGACCCGTCGGGTCCGGCTGACTGGCGACGGTCACCTGGACGAAGGCGACCAGCAGGACCACGATCGCAAGGCTCGCCCAGAAGCCCGCGCCGTACCGGCGACGCTTGGGGTTCCGAGGCGACCGCCGTCGCCGACCCTGGTCAGACTGCCTTTTCACCGTCCGGGAGCGTACAATCGGCTGGCGATGTGAGCGCTTCGCCACCAGCTCCTGCCCGCGACGCTGAGGCCACGCGCCGGTACTGGAACGAGCGCCACTCCGCCGCGACCTGGCGCGAGGAGCCCGCCGCCTGGCTGCTTGACCAGCGCGAGTTGCTCGAGGCTCAGCCCCGGGGCCTCGCACTCGACATAGCCTGCGGAGGGGGCCGTAACGCCCTCTTCCTCGCGGCGCTCGGGTTCGAGGTCGACGCGATCGACATCTCCGACGTCGCGGTGGCGCGCGTTCGGGAGCTGGCCACCGAGCACGGGGCGCCGGTCACGGTGCGGCGGGCCGACCTTGCCGCCGGTGCCTCGTTCCCCCGGTCCGGCTATCAGGTCGTGATCGACTTCTTCTACCGTGAGCGCGCGCTGTTCGAGGCGACCGCCCAGGCGCTGGCCCCGGGCGGACTGCTCGTATTCGAGACCTTCGTCGGCGCGCGGCCCGAGCATCCGGTCAAGGCTTTCGGGCCGCGCTTCGGGCTGGAGCCCGGCGAGCTGCGCCGCGCCTTCGCGGCGCTCGAGCTGCTCCGCTATGAGGAGGTCGAGATCGGGGACGCGAGCTCAGGACACCGGACTGTCGCCCGGCTGGCGGCGCGTCGTCCCCAGTAGCCTTCTCGCCTGCGGCATACCTCCTCGTGTCGGCGGGCGAATATGGGACAGATGAGCTCGAGCTTTGACCACGACGCGGTCGTCGCCGCCCTTTCGGGAGCGCTTGGGTGAGCATGGGCCATCACGGTCCTCCTTGCAGTCCGCAGGCGCCTCTCATCGCGATGTTCAGCGGCGCCCTGCAGAAGGCTGAGCCTGGATGTCCTGATCGCCCTATTTCCCCGTTCGGTGCAAGAGGAGTAGCCCGCCCCGGGAGCGGAGCTTCCGCGGTGGCTGGGCTGGTGAGCCACGGCCGCGCTCGAGACCATCACTGCGGGTTGCGGCCCGTCAGGCCCTGCTCGATGTAGCTGATCTGCGTATCGCCCCGCAGCGCGATCGTGTCAGCTGGCGCTGCGATCGCGATGATCATCGCGGCGAGGACCGCCGGGACGCGCAGGCCCCGCGCTGACCACGCCGCGAGCGACCGGGCTCGAGGCATCCGGCCGCGGAGCGCGCTCGCAGGAGCAGCGTCGCGAGGTGCGACGAACTCGGCCACGCCCTCCACCAGCGGCCTCAGCGCACACGTGACCGTGAGGCTCGCGAGGATCGCCACCTTGATCCCGAACTCGGTCGGCTGCAACAGCAGCAGGCCCGCGGCGAGCACGGCGGTGCCGGCGCCGAACGCGAGCTGCGCGCGCGTGCCGCGAGGGGCGGTCTTCGGATCGGACATCATGAAGAACACGAAGATCAGCACCTCCGGCGAAAGGCAGATGTCCCGCCAGTAGGAGCTCCCGCTGACCGGACCCGAGTGCCAGATCGCGAGGAAGCTCTGTCCGGCGACGGCGAACAGGCCCACGAGCGCGGCGAACGGAATCAGGAACGCCAGCGCCATGATCGTCATCCGCACCGACGTGAGCACCCACACCGCCCCGGCCAGGATCACGATCAGGGCCAGCGTCAGCGGTAGGCCGAGTGGCCCCCACCACAGGTACTGCGGAAACACGTGGACGGGCCCGATCACCAGCAGGGTCCAGACCAGCCCCAGGTTGGACGGGTTGAAGACATGGCAGCCCCGAACCCGGATCAGGTACTTGGAGAGCAGCGACAGGACCACGGCAATAACGAAGTACTGAACTCCGTGCAGAGTCCACCAGTCGCCGTGCCGGGTCCCCGAGGCTCGGAGGATGAACGCGACGCTGTTGCCGGTGAGAATCGCGCTCGCCGGCCACGCCAGAATGTGCGCTCGGCGCCAGCTCACCCCCACCTCGATCACGGCCGCGACCCCGATCGAGACGAGGATCTGCGCCACCGACACCTTGAAGTTGAGGACCGCTTGCCCGAGGATCTGCAGCGTGATGATCACCGCGGAGAGCCGGAGCCTCGGGTCGTGCAGGCTGGGCAGCACGATCACGAGACGCTGCTCCCCGATCGGCGCGGTGGCGCCCGCGGCCGAGGTGCGATTCACCGAGTCGACCTGAGCTCAGCGGCGGCGTACGCGCTGTGCACCGGCGGGCACCATAGGACCACGGAGCGGTACCGCCGCACGTCGACGCCGCGCGGGACGGAGAAGTTGAGCGAACCCGCCGTGATCGGCAGCGGCGCCACTAGCGCGGAACGGATGCTCAGGAACTGCGGCGTCGAGTGCGGTGATCGTAGTGGGCTGAGACGTATCTCGAGGTCGACGTTCGGCGTGACGTAGAAACCGCTCAGCCGCATCACATAACGCCCCGTGCGCAGGCGATAGATGGTGAGGCGCCCAGTGCCGGTCTGGTCGACGCGGTAGAAGTCGCCGGTGAACACACGTGACGTCCCGGGCGCGCTCATAGAGGCAAGCGCCGGCTCGACCAGCGGAACGTCGACCTGCTGATCGATCCGCAGCGTCCACCCTCCGGCCGCGCTCACCGCCAGCCGGGTGCTCCCGGTCTGGGTGGCAAACGCGGTCCCGCTGCCGGGACACGCCGCGTCGATCAACGCGGCCGCTCGCCCCACGACCCGCACGGCCAGCCGAC
>JBBSIW010000343.1:0-2917 GCA_038231895.1 Solirubrobacterales bacterium
TCCGTCCCGGGATCCTCGGCCAAGATGCTCGACAAGGCGCGCGGGCTGGGCGCGGACGAGATCGTCATCGACCTCGAGGACGCCGTCGCCCCGGCGGCCAAGGACGAGGCCCGCGCCACGGTCGCCGCCGCCCTGCTCGACGGGGATTGGGAGGCCGACACCGTCACCGTGCGCGTCAACGCCACGACAAGCGAGTGGTGCGAGCCCGACATCCTCGAGCTCGTGGGCCTCCAGGACAGCTCGCTGGACTGCCTCGTCGTCCCCAAGGTGGAGGGCGCGGCGGACCTCGAGCTCGTCGATCGCCTGGCTGCGCAGGCCGAGGGCACCAACGGCGTACATCACGTCGGCGTGCAGGCGCTGATCGAGACCGCGCTCGGCCTGCGCCGCGTGTACGAGATCGCCGAGTCCGGCGGCCGGCTCGAGGCGCTGATCATCGGCTTCGCCGACCTCGCCGCGTCGCTGGGACGATCGGAAGGCACCGACTACCCCGGTGACCGCTGGCATTGGGTCCGCGAGACCGTGCTCGTTGCGGCCCGCGCGTCGGGCCTCCAGGCAATCGACGGCCCGCATCTGCGCATCGAAGACCTCGACGGCCTGCGCGAAGAGGCGCTGCGGGCACGCGCGCTCGGCTTCGACGGCAAGTGGGCGCTGCACCCCACCCAGGTCGATCCGCTCAACGAGATCTTCGGGCCCAGCCCGGAGGAGCTCGAGCGGGCCAAGGCGATCCTCGCGGCGCTCGAGGCCGGCGAGCAGGGCGAGGGGCAGGGTGCGGTCATGCTCGACGGCGAGATGATCGACGAAGCCAGCCGCAAGCTGGCCGCCCAGGTGGTAGCCCGCGGCGAAGCCGCCGGGCTGGCCGGCTGAGCCGCGGTCAATCGTCTCCGGCGCGATCGCGCCAGCGCGCCTGGCCCGTCTCGATGTCCTGCCAGTTGGGGTCCCTCGAAGGGAACGCAGATGACCTTGGGCTCGCGCTCTCCCTGGTCGGCGAGAAAGAAGACGGCAACCGGCTTGGCCCGCACGCCGCAACCCGAGAAGGTCGGCTCCGAGACGGCGACGAGCACATCGAGCGGGTCGCCGTCTTCGGACAGGCACTCGCGGACGAACCCATAGTCGGTGGGGAAGACCACCGAGGAGGAAAGGAAGCGATCGAGCATCATCAGCTCACGCTCCTCGTCCCACTCGTACTTGTTGCGGCTCCCCTTGGGAATCTCCACGATGCAGAGGACGTCCACCGTCGGGGCCTACCCAGGGTCGGCCGGTGGGAACCGCGTCACGCGGGCGCAGTCGCCCCGACGATCCAGGTAGAGGCGGCGGCACGCACGCCGTCGTGGCCCACGAACTCCGACAGGGCCTCGCGAAGCGCCGCCTCGATCTGAGGACGCAGGTACTCGGCCTCGTCGCCCGCCAGGCGGATGACCTCCCCCGCCGGGCCGAGTGCCGTCACGAACTCGACCGCCTGCTCGAGGTCACGACCGATCTCGATCTCGATGTCGCAGCGGCGCAACTCGATCTCCTCGAAGCCGGCGCCGACCAGGATCTGGCTCGTCGTGTCGGCATCCGCCATCGCGAAGGGGCCGGGCCCGCACGTGGGCTCGTCGGACTCCTCGGGCTCTGTCACGAACCGCTGGACCACCGTCTCCGCCTGGTGCAGCCATTCGTTGTCGATCTTGCGCCGCCACACGACCATGCACAGTCGGCCGCCCGGAACCAGCGCACGGCGAACGTTGCCAAGAGCGGCGACCGGGTTGGCGAAGAACATCGTGCCAAAGCGCGAGAAGGCGTAGTCGAAGCGCTCCTCGAAGTCGGCCACCTCCACGTCGCCGACCATGAACCGCAGGTGGGGCGCACCTCCGCGCTCGGCCTCCTCCCGTGCGGTCTCGATGAATCGCGCGGCCGCATCCATGCCCAGCACGGCGCCATCGCCTCCGACGAGCCCGGCCAGGCGCCGGCTCGTGTCGCCGAAGCCGCAGCCGATGTCCAGCACCCGCTCTCCCGTCTGCGGCGGGTGCCGGCGAAGCGCCTCCTCGCCGTGCGCGCCCAGCCCGCTCGTGACGATGTCTCGGAACTGGACGAACCTGTCGTACAGGACGCCGTTCCAGGCCTCGATCGCCTCTTCGTTGGCGGACGCGACGCGGTCCATTGGCCGCATCGTAAACCGCGGAGACCCACCGGCGGGGGAGTTTTGCGTTCCTACCCCCAGGGCTCCAGGATGACCAGGGGGATCTCGCGGTCGGTGCGCTCCTGATAGCCCCGGTAACCGGGGTAGGCGTCGACCGCCTCGGGCCACAGACGAGCTCGCTCGTTCGGGCTCGCCACCCGCGCACGGACTGAGCGTCGCTCCGAGCCGATCTGGATCGTCGTATCGGGGTTGGCGCGCAGGTTGTGAAACCAGGCCGGATTCCTGGGGTGGCCTCCCTTGGAGGCGACGATGACGACGCCGTCGCCGTCGGGCACGTAGACCAGCGGCGTGGTACGTCGGCGACCGCTCCTGGCGCCGACGTGGTCGAGCAGCAGCATGGGTGGCAGGCCGGGGAGGCGATGGCCGATCCGACCACCGGTGGCGCGGTAGGCGAGCGCGTGCCCCCGCATCAGGCGCCTGAGCACCGGCCACATGCGATCGGCCACGCCCGTCAAGGTACGAGCACCTGTCCGCCCGCGGCGGGGATGAAGCTGATCTTCCCATTGGTCTCGAGGATGCCCCAGCGAACGCGATCGAGCGACGGGAGCTGGGCGACGCGAACCTCGGATTCGAGCTCCTCGAGCGTGATGCGCTCCCGGCGGAGATTCTCCGTCAGGACCCGTCCGGCGTCGATGAGCACGAGCGGCGTCCCCTCGAGCAACGGGCGCAGGCGGCGCACGCGGAAGCTCGCGTAGGACAGCGCCAGCGTGAGCAGCCCGATGGTAGAGATCGCCAGCA
>JBBSIW010000344.1:0-2908 GCA_038231895.1 Solirubrobacterales bacterium
ATGGTGTACGCGGCGCGCCACGCCTCCCCTTCCGGTCCCGCGTTGGCGTTCCCGGACGCGCCGGGAAGGGTGCTGAGTCGGTGCTGGCCAGAGCCGTCCTCGACCACGAGGGTAGGGACGCCGAGCGGCCGGGGACCGGGCGCACGGAAGCGTCCGGTGACACGCAGCAGGGTCGAGTCCGCAGTCGCGGGGACCCGCTCAAACTGATCGAGCTCGAAGGCGGTATCAGAAGGACTCACGGAACCTGGCGAGTCTAGTTTCTTGTCCGACCCCGCGTGGGGTCGATGCGCTCTAACATGCCGATCACGTAAACGAACGAGAGGACGAGCACAGCGTGGATCGGCGCGAGGACAGCCGCGAGAAGCCGCCCGAGGACATCGGGCCCGAGCCAAAGGACACGATCGCAGCGGAGGCCGCGGCTGATGCCGACGACGCCCTCGACGTGACCGAGGGGGCCGATGCGCACGCGGATGCGGTGCCGGCCGTCTCCGATCCCGCGGCGCCGCCGGAGGATGAGGAGGAAGTCGATGCCGCCTCCCCGGTCCACGACGCAGAGGAGGACGTGCTCGACGCCGCCGAGCCCGCCGCGGAGGACGGCGGCGCTGACGACTCGGGCGCCAGCCTCAACGGCGCGGAAGAGCCCGCTCGCCTGCGGGAGGAGGCCGAACGCCTCCACCGCGAGGCCCAGGCACGCCAGGAGGCTGCGGCCGCGCTGCGCGAGGAGGCGAGCAAGCTTCGCGAGGAGGCCGCGCGCCTGCTCGAAGCCCCCCAGGAGCTTCAGGCCGAAGTCGCTCGTCTACGCGAGGAGGCGAGGGCCGCGCAGAGCGTCCTGGAGTCCGGACCCGAGCTCGATCCCGCCGCCGAGTCCGAGGTCGAGCCCGAAGCCGAGGTCGAGCTCGCTCCAGAGGACATCGCGGTCGCGCCCGAGCAGGTGGGCATGGAGACCGACCAGTCGGCCACCGAAACCGAGGCCGATCGCAAGCGCGGCTGGCGAAGGCGGCGCCGTACCTGAGCTTCAGCGCCGCGCGTCGAGCTCGCCGATGTGGGCCACGTTGGCGCGGTCGTCCGGTTGATCGCTGCGCTCGCCGGAAAACCAAGCGTCGAAGATCTCACGCAGCTGGGCCTCCGAGGTCGAGTGCAGCGAGAGCGCCAGCACGTTGGCATCGTTCCAGCGACGGGCGCCGGCGGCAGTCGGGGCATCGACGCAGAGTGCCGCACGCACCCCCGAGACCTTGTTGGCGGCAATCGATGCGCCGGTGCCTGTCCAGCAGCACACGACACCCAGATCCGCGCGGCCGTCGGCCACGTCGCGCGCCGCGGCTTCGCTCGCCCACGCCCAATCGTCGCGCTCATCGTCAGTGAAGGCACCATGGAGGAGCGGCTCGTGTCCGCGCCGGCGCAGCTCGTCCACCACCGCGTCGGCGATCCCGGTCAGCTCGTCGACTGCCACCGCGATCCGCATGCCTAGGGCCTCGCCGCGGGCGCCAGCGTCCGCAGGTCGAACTCGACCATCTCGGCCACCATCTCGGCGAACGACGTCCGCGGTTGCCATCCCAGCTGGGCGCCGGCCTTGGACGCGTCGCCGATGGCCGGCCTCGGCTCCGACCGACGCACCAGGTCAGGGTTGACGCGGAGGTAAGGCTGGGCGTCCAGCCCGACGGCGCCGAACGCAACGTCGACCAGCTCGCCCACCGTTCGCCCCACTCCGGTGGCGATCACGTAGTCCCCCGGCTCCCGGTGCTGAAGCATCAGCCACATGGCCTCCACGAAGTCCGGTGCATATCCCCAGTCGCGCACGGCATCCAAGTCCCCCAGCGTCAGCTCGCCCTCGAGCCCGAGCTTGATCGCGGCGGCCGTGCGGGTGATCTTGCGCGTCACGAACTCGGGCGGTCGGCGCACGGACTCGTGGTTGAAGGCGATCCCCGATGAGGCGTGCAGCCCGTGGTGGTCCCGGTAGGCGGCGATCGTGAGATGGGCGTGCAGCTTGGCGATCGCGTACGGCGTGCGCGGGCGACACGGCGTGTCCTCCCGCCGCGGACCGGCCTGCGCATCGCCGAAGATCTCGCCCGAGGCAGCCGAGAAGACACGCGTCGTGGGATGCGCCTCGCGCACGGACTCGAGCAGCGCCGTCACCGCAGCGGCGTTGACCTCGATCGTCTCGAGCGGCTGCTCCCACGACCGGGGCACGAAGCTGATCCCCGCGAGGTTGTAGATCTCGTGTGGTCGGCACGCGTCCAGCGCAGCTCCGATGGCGATCGGATCGGCAAGATCGCACGCGACCAGCTCGACGCGGCCCCGCACCGCGTCGAGGTTCGGGTACTCGGCCTCGACCGAGCCCCGCACGGTCCCCCACACCTCGTAGTCGCGCGCGACGAGAAGCTCGGCCAGGTAGGAACCGTCCTGACCGGTGATGCCGGTGATCAACGCGCGGCGCGGCATGGGCGAAGTCTCTCACCCCGGGGTCAGCGCGAGGTTGCGATCAGCGAGCGGCGATCCGCTCGCGCTCAACCTCATCGAGCGCGTCGCCCTCGTCGATCAGGTTCCGCCGCGCGCGCACGAAGTACAGCGGACGGCCCTTGACCTCGTCGTAGATGCGCCCCACGTACTCGCCGAGAATGCCCAGGGTGATCAGCTGCACTCCCCCGAGGAGGAGGATGGCGATGGTGATCGAGGTGAAGCCCGGCAGGTAGGACCCGAGGATCTTGAGCACGATGATCACCGGCACGAGCGTAAAGGCGACGATCGAGATCAAGAAGCCCAGCACCGTCGCGAACTGCAGCGGCACGTGCGAGAACGACGACACCGCATCGAGCGCGAACTTGACCATCTTCTTCAGCGTGTACTTCGTCTCACCGGCGTAGCGGGCGTCGCGCTCGTAGGGGACCGCGGCCTGCGTGTAGCCCACCCA
>JBBSIW010000345.1:0-2855 GCA_038231895.1 Solirubrobacterales bacterium
CTGAGCCGCCGCGGGCGCCGCGGTTAACATGCGCCGAGCGGTCGCTGGGGTGGTAGCGCTACCTGGACTTCCTGCCGGATGACGTCGAGCGCGCCAGCTAATTGCGACTGGATGATGTGCCACGCCGCGGGCCAATCGGAGCGGCCGCCCTGCGCGCGGTGAACAGGCCGTTACTGCTCCTTGAGGTGGAGCTCCACGACGGCTGTGATGAACTCGGACTTGCTCGGGCCGCCCAGCTCGGCGCGCTTACGCTCGAGGACATCGATTTCCTGCTCCGTCATGCGAAGCTGAAGTGCCGTCGGCTTCTCAACGCGCCTGCGAGGCGAGCGCGGCCTCGGAGGTAGCCCGGAGTCGTCCGGTGAAGCTGGCAACCCGAAGACGTCCGCAAGCCGACCGTGGACGTGCCGGTAGGCATCGAGGACCCACCCCGCGTAACTGGTGACGCCAGCGACCTCCTTCAAACGATCGGCGAGCGCGCCGGGCAAGTACACCGGGTAGGGGCGTTTGCGGCGCACGAACGCCGGCGTCTCCGGCTTCGACCCGCCGGTCGGCTCCTGCGCAGGTGCGGTATCTGATTCCGTGGTGTCGGGATCAGGAGGCACCGCGGCGGGCGGGTCGACGGAGCTGGCGGTACGGCGAGGCGGGAGCGTGATCCCCTCCACTCGAGGATTGGGAGCGATCAGGTTGGAGAGGTCCCGGTGGTCGGCGGTCATACCGTTACCTGAGGCGCGGCCGCGATACGAGCGGTGACCTCCCGGGCGAGGGCCGCGTAGTCCTCCGCCAGACCGGCCGCGGACGGCGCAAGGCGGGGACCGTCATCGTCGACGCGGTGCTTCCCGCCAGCCCGCCGGGTCCGGAGTGCGGCCAGCCGGGTCTGCTGGGCGAGCGGTAACTCGGCCTCGATCTCATGGACGAGCTTGCCGAGATCGCGGGTGTTCACCGCAGCGCCTTCCACGTGGCGGATCCGAGCGTCGAACACCAGCTCCGGGGCGCCCAGATCGCGGACAACGGCATTCCGGGCTCCCTGGGCTATCCGCTTGGCACCGACACCAATCCCGAACAGAACGACCCCAAGTAGCTGAATGTCGGGGTTCGTGGTGGCCCGGACAGCGCCGAACAGCTCGGCGACCTTCACCAGGCCGTCGAGGCTCGCCGAGTCGGACTTAGTCGGGACAAGCGCATACTCGGCCGCAGTCAACGCCATCTGCTGCAGCACCTGCTCGCCCGGGGGGCAGTCGATGAACACGATGTCATAATTGCCGGCGACCGTCGCCACGGCGTCGTGAACGGCGGCCGCGGTGGCGACACCGCGAGCGGTGCGGCTGTTGAGGGCTCCGACCATGTCCGCGATTCGGGCCCCCCCACACACGACGTCGAGGCCCTCGCGGACTTCCCGGAGCGGGATGAGGGGCTGCGCGGTGGTGACGGCCGAGAACAGGGCGAGTCCGTCGTCGTTACCGGGGCTGGTTTTATAGCCGAGGTCCCGACCGAGGTTGCCCTGCGGGTCGAGATCTACGGCGAGGACTCGGTGGCCGGCAGCGGCAATGAGCCCGGAGAGATTTGCGGTGATTGAGGTCTTTCCGACCCCGCCTTTGCCGTTGATCACAGCGACGGCTCGAGACAGCATTGAGCGTGCTCCTCCTTCGAGTTGAGTGCGCTATCCGTGTTTGACGCGCGCATGCGCACTAGTACTACAGGGACAGATCCCTGGTCACAGCAGCGGCGCCGAGAACGTCCGCGCAGGTAGAGGAACTCTGGATCATGCAGGTGTCCCTGTAGTACTAGTGCCCCCACACGCGCTCTGCGCGATGGCCTTGCGGCCCACCCGTAGACCATGCGCCCACCACCTGTGAAATGCATGCATCTGGACGGCGTGTCGGCAGCTTGTTGTGTACGAGTCCTCGGCGGCCTGACTGCATGCCAACACCAAGTTTGATGCATGCCACCTGCATGCCACGTGCTACAGGCCTGCGAGCGTACTACTACTGGCATGCATGTAGTATACTCTAGAGTTCGCCGCCATCGGGAGAGAGGTGGCCCTGCGGACCGACCAGGTGAGCGTTGCGCCGGTAGGCGGCGACGCCGCCGTGGGCCTGGCAATCGGCGGGGGCACTACTCAAGCTGGCCAGGCCTCAGATCAGCCACGATGCGCTGCTCTAGCTGCCGGGCTTGTTGGGTGAGGTAGTCGCCGTGGCGGCCGGTGAGGTGGGCGGGTAGGGCGTCGAGCCGCCCGATCCAGGGGCGCAGCCGGTGGCCGAGGACGCGGATCGGGTCGACCGCGCCGCGCAGGGCGTCGCCGCGGGGCGTGTGGTGGTTGGGGTGGTGGTCGAGCATGTGCAGCAGTCCGGCGAGGCAGCAGTCGTGGTCCCACCACATGCGTAGCAGCCCGCGGGCTCGTCGGCGGGGCACCCCGGGCCGGTTGAGGCCGATTCTGCGCAGCAGTGTCGAGAGTGCGGCGTCGCGTTCGGTGGGGGTGGCGGGGATGCGCCAGGCCGGCCAGTCGGTCTTTGGGTCTTGGAGATCATCTAGCCGTCGGTTGTTCGTCAAGGGTTTATTACCTACGTAAGATAGGGGGAGGTTGCCAAAGTTATTGACAGGGCCGGTGACCTGGGCTGATGCCGCGGCCGGCGCAGCCGCCACGGTGTCCTTCTCGGCGTCGTAGCCGGGGTCGGTGGTGGGTTGGGTGGCGACGAGGGCGTAGGCGGGTGCCCGGTTGTGTTTCGCCCCGAGGAAGGCGGCGGAGGCGCCGCATTCGATGACGACAAGCAGTCCGGCGTCTTGGGCCCAGGCGAGCATCCGGGACACGGTGCGTACCGAGCATTGGCCGATCGTGGCGAGGGTGTCGCGGGTCAGGC
>JBBSIW010000346.1:0-2853 GCA_038231895.1 Solirubrobacterales bacterium
GACTCCTCCTTGGAGGCCGTGAGGCGCGTCTCGATGTAGCCGAAGGCGACCGCGTTGACGTTGATCTTGAACTGCCCCCACTCCTTGGCCAGGGACTTGGTCAGGCCGACGACACCGGCTTTCCCCGAGGCGTAGTTGGCCTGGCCGGCGTTGCCCATCGTCCCTGAGATCGACGAGACGTTGACCACCTTGCGAAACACCTCGCGGCCTTCGTCGCGCTCCTGCTTGGCCGGCTCGCGCAGGTGCGGCGCGGCGGCGCGCAGCACGCGGAAGGGCACGATGTTGTGAATGTCGAGCATGCGCTGGAACTGCTCGTCGGACATCTTGTGGATCGGCGCATCGATCGTGTAGCCCGCGTTGTTGACCACGATGTCCAGTCGGCCCCACGCATCGACGGCCGTCTTGACCAGCTCGTCGCAGGCGCTCCCCTTGGTCAGGTCCCCTCCGAACACGACGGTGTCGCCGCCGATCTCGGAGGCGGTCTGCTCGGCCACATCCCCGTCGAGGTCGTTGATGAGCACCTTGGCGCCCTGCTCGGCGAGCAGCTCCGCGGTGGCGCGGCCGATGCCTCGGGCACTGCCGGTGACGATGGCCACCCTGTCGTCGAGAACTCCCATGCGTTGCGTCTCCTTAGCTGTCGGTGGTGGGGGCGAGGCTAGACGTCGTAGGACCGACCGATGACATCTAGCAGGATCTCGTCGGTCCCGGCGGCGATGCGCTGAAGCCGCGCGTCCCGCCAGATCCGCTCGACCCCGTACTCCTTCATGTAGCCGGCGCCGCCGTGGATCTGGATGCACTCGTCAGCGATCTCACACAGCATCCGGGACGCGTAGAGCTTGGTCATCGAGATCTCGCGCACGGGATAGTCGCCGTTGGAGAAGCGCCAGGCGGTCGAGTAGACCATCTGACGCGCGGCCTCGATCTTGGTCGCCATCTCGCCGAATTTGTGCCGGATGACCTGGAAATTGCCGATCGGCCGCCCGAAGGCGGTGCGCTCCTTTGCGTACTGCAGCGTACGGTCGAAGCAGCGCTGGGCGCTGGCCACGCCTCCTGCGGCACCGATCAAACGCTCGCCCTGGAGCTCCCACATGATGTGGTAGAAGCCCTTGCCTTCCTCGCCGAGCAGGTTCTCGACCGGCACGCGGACGTCCTGGAAGGCCAGGAGCGCCGTGTCGGAGGAGTGCATGCCGAGCTTCTCCAGGTTCCCTTCGCGGATCACGCCCGGCGAGACCATGTCGATGAGGAACAGCGAGAAGCCGTCGTATCCGGCGCTCGGATCGGTCTTCGCGAGCAGCACGGTGAAGTCGGCCCGGTTTCCGTTGGTGATGTAGGTCTTGGCGCCGTTGATCACGTACTCGTCGCCGTCGCGGAGCGCTCGGGACTTGATCCCCGCGACGTCGGAGCCGGCGTCGGGCTCGGTGATGGCCAGGCAGGCGATCTTCTCGCCGCGGATCGCGGGCGCGAGATAGCGCTGCTTCTGCTCCTCGGTGCCGAACGCCAGGATGGGCGGGGTCGCCATGTCGGTGTGGACCGCAACGCCCATCGCCACGCCGCCGGAGTCACAGGCCGCCATCTCCTCCCCGAGGACGATGCTGGCGTAGTAGTCGCCGCCCTGGCCGCCGTACTCCTCGGGCATGGAGAGACCGAGGAGCCCGAGCTCGCCCATGCGCCGGAACACCGAGTCGGGGAACGTCTTCTCCTCCCACTCCTCAGCGTGTGGGGCGAGCTCCTTGGCCACGAACGCGGCGACGGACTCGCGCAGGCGGTCGTGCTCGTCGGTGAAGATGAAGTGCTTGCGCTGGCGCTGGAAGTTGGGCTTGAGCACGTCGACGGTGGCCATGGTGAAGGTCTCCTGTGTCGTGAACGCGGGGGACGGTGAGCACGGTAGCGGAGGCTCGGCGAGGGCAGGCCCGGGTCGGCTAGGGTCCTCCCGTGCGCCGCGCCACCGTACTGTGCGTCGTCCTCCTCGGTGTGAGCGCCTGCGGCTCGGGCGCCAAGACCTTCGACGAGCAGCGCCTGAAGTTCGAGTACCCGTCGGGCTTTCGGGCCGGCAAGGCGGTGGGCGCCGCACCCCCCGGCCAGGTGGTCGGGATCGTGGGCGTCGGCAAGGACGATTACATTGCGGTGCGCGCGCGTAGCGGCGGGGCGCTGCCGCTCGCCCGCCTGAAGACGACCCTGCCCTCGGTCGTGATGGGAGTCGTCCCGGCGACCGTCAAGACCGAACGCAACAGCGGACTGGAGATGCTGACCGCAGTGCAGCGTCTCGAGTCCGGAGTCGAGGCCCGCATCTCCTTCTTCAACGAGGGCGGGCGTACCTGGGAGATCGAGTGCCGCTCGACGGAGGCAAAGCGAGACTACATCGGCTCGGCCTGCGCGAAAGCGCTGCAATCGATCCGGATCGGCTGAGGTGTCGCCCGGTCAGCCGTGGCTCGTCGGCCTGCGCTGCCCCGTCTCCGAGACGCGCCGCTCCGGCGCCGGGGTCGCCCCGCTGGCGACGGCCCTCGGCGAGCGCCTCGGGCTGGCGCCGCGCCTCATCGGAGAGCCGACCGAGGCCGACGACAAGCGCGATTGGGCGGCGGACCTGCGCACTGGCCGCGGCTGCCTGCTCGAGGCGGGCGGCCAGCTCGACGACGCGCTGAGCGCCGGCGCCTTTCCGGTCCTCGTGCACGGCGATTGCTCGATCGGGATGACCACGCTGCCGACGATCGCCGGTCATCGTCAGGACGTGAGGGTCCTGTGGCTGGACGCTCACGGGGACTTCAACACGCCGGAGACGACGCCCAGCGGATGGCTCGGGGGCATGGGCCTGGCCGGAGCCTGCGGACGCTGGGACCCGCGTCTCGAGCGCGTGCC